>CAYWQI010000027.1:0-10059 GCA_964460535.1 Candidatus Woesearchaeota archaeon | reverse complement strand
TGATTCAGATGATGAGCAAGGAGAAACAGAAAATTCCATTAGTGGTTCTTTGGTTTCGAAATGGACAATGGATGATATTAAAGGAGACACATTAATAGATTCTAATGGAAGATATAATGGAACAATTATTGGAAAAACATTTAATCATGGAACTGTTAATGGAAATGTTCAAATAACTAATGGGGCTATGGTTTTTGATGGTGTTGGGGATTATGTTGATTTAGAGAAACCAGATAATTTAAAATTTGGAGATGATGATTTTACAGCAAATATTTGGATAAAACCAGAATCAACTCAAAGTTATGGAGGTTCTGGTTTAGGTTTTTTTGGAGATGCAGATTTTAAAAATGGTGGTTGGATGTTTTCTATTGAAGACAATGGAATTTATAGAATCCTTATAAATAGTGATGATTCACCTAGAGCATTTAAATTAGGTAATTTTACAACAGATTGGACAATGTTAACTCTTGTTCATAATTCTTCAGAAAATAAATATTATGCTTATAAAAATGGGGATCAAAATGATTCTATAGAGTTTACAGGAACCAAATCAAATAAGAATATTCTAATAGGAAGAGGAAGTCAGGGGGGTTGGACTGGAATTTTCAATGGCTCAATAACAGATGTTCAAATCTATAATAAACCACTATCTCCAACAGAAATAAAAGCACAATATGATTTAGGTAAAGGAAAATATGCAAATACTGGAGAGGGGTTGATAGCACAATATTCAGGAAGAGATTATTCAGGAACAGCAAGTAATCCAGACAAGATTTATGATACAAATCATTTAAGTAATGGAAAAATTAATGCAGCTTTTAATTTTAATGGTAATGATTATATTGATGTTGGAAATATAGGGATTAATTTTAGTGGTTCTAGTAATTATTCTGTCTCTGTATGGATGAAAACTATAAACAAAATAAATAAAGATTTTATTATTGGAACAGGAGCAATATATGGTTGGAATATAAGAACTGATAATTCTGGAGAAAAACTTTTTATTATGATTAGTGATTACTGGAATAATGATGCATCTGGGCCAGGAAAAACAATAATAACTAATGGGAATTGGCATCATGTTGTTATGGTTCAAAATAATACTTCACCAAAAAATGGTAATTTAAAAGGTTATGTTAATGGACAAGAAGAAATAAATGTGAGTTATTCTAAGATTGGAAGCTTTAATAATAATTATTTAAAAATTGGAAAGTTACGGAGAGGGTATTTCAAAGGCTCAATAGATGATGTAAGAATTTATAATCGTTCTTTAACAGCAAATGAAATAGCAGACCTATATGAATATTAATAACCTGCTTTAGAATTTTATTAAATTAAATAATTCTTTAATAGTCCATAGTAACACTCTTATAAAATAAGATTAAAACTTCATTCTCTAACAAGAGATTAATTATAAAGAATATTAATCTAATATAGAGATTTACAAAATATATTTATAACATTAAAAACTTTCAAATCTTAAACATAATAATTTGTAGATATATTCTCTATAATAAAAAATACAAAAGAAGAGTTATCTAAAAAAATCTAAAGACATTAATCTATTAAATCTAGAAAGAAATTATTAAATAAAACTTCAAGTGTTACTAAATCCTTTAATAAAAATAATAATGATGTAAAGTAAACTAATTTTTTTAACATTTATTTTTACAAATCCGAAAGTTGATATCTCAAATTGTACTGTGTAATATGAAAAGTTTTTAATTGATAGTTAGCTAAAATTTTATGAGATTTACTTACTGATATTACTTTCTAGAGTAACTCTTGCTAATAACTAAAAATAAGAGAATCTGGATAATTAATTGTGGGCAAGTAATAGGGAAAATAGATAATTAATAGGAGACGTTCTTTTAATTCTAAGAATATGTTTTATTTAGAAAATATTTTTATGTTAAGTTATGAAGTTTACTTAATAAATGAGTAAGGTTTTTAAACTTGGTTTTCTTTTAAAATGTAATTATTAGGGTAATTAAAAAATGAAAGGAGGTAAAATGATATATAATAAAAAAGCTATGTCTGCTATTGTTACAACTGTTATTCTTGTAGCTCTTGCTTTAGTTGCAATTGGTATTGTTTGGGCAGTTTTAGGAGGAATGATTACAGATCAAACAGATGATATTAGTGATAGTGTAGGTTGTTTAGATGCTACAGTTTCTGTTGCAAATTATAATTGTGGAGAGGATAATTGTAATGTAACTGTTAGTAGAAGTTCTGGAGGAAAAGGTGAAATTGATGGTGTAAGAATTCAATTTAGTGATGATTCTAATAGTAGTGCTCAAGAAGAGACAGGAAATATAGAACCAGGGGCAAGTAAAACATATGAAGAAATTGCTCATGATTTAGAAGGAGATATTTCAGATGTTAAAGCAGGTGCAGTTATTGGAGATAATGAGTGTCCTCTAGCATAATTTTATTTTTTATTTTTTATAATTTTTTTAGAAATAAGAATCAACTTAATTAAGTTGATTTAATTAGAATGTTTTATATTAGATATTTATTAAATATTTTGATTTGTTAATTAAAAATTCTTTTCTAGCACTTTTTAATTATTAATTTTGAATTAATATTTTCTTAATCTTTAGGAATTTTTATTTAATTCTCAAGGGTTTTTATAAAAAGATAATTAAAATTAAAGAACTTTTATAAAAAAGAGATGTTATTTTAAATAATTTAAATGTAATTTCCAGATTATTGCATATGAGAATTAATTTATAATTTTATTAAATAAAAATGTAATGAAAAAATTAATTATAAAAACAAAACTCTTTTTGAATAAATTGATATATTGTGAAGTCAAGCAGAGATATAAATACAGTAAATTATTATCTAATTTTTATTAGAATTTATTATAACATATACTTCATCATTTTTTCTTAATCTTTTATTTGTTCTTGAATTTCCAAGATTTACTTTTATACCTACTTCTTGTCCTTTATCTGCTTTTTTAATAGGCTTGTTATTTATTTCCATACTCTCAACTATTGTTTCATTAATTCCTGTTGTATTTCCTATGATATTTATTTTATCTCTTATCTGAAGGTTTGAAACAAGTTTTATTGTTGCTACTTGGGGTTTTGGATAATAATGTTTTATTTTTCCTATAAAATGCTTTTTTTCTGTTGATGAAGAGTTTTCTGTATCTGAAAAATCATCACTTGTTGGAATTCCAAGATAAAAACCTGATGAAAATTTTCTATTATAGACTTTTTTTAATTTTTCAATAGATTCTTTAATTTCTTGTTCTGAAAGTTTTTTATCCAGGGCTTTTCTGTAAATTTCTGTTATTTTTGAAACATATCTTGCATCCCTGTTTCTTCCTTCAATTTTAAAACAAGTTATTCCTGCTTTTTTCATTTTTTCAATAAATGGCAGGGTACAAAGGTCTTTAGCTGAGAGAACTCTGTTATTGTTTAGTTTTAATTCATTTCCTTCTTCATCTTTAATAGTATAGGTTCTTCTACAAGGATGCAAACACTTACCACGATTAGCTGATTTATTAAATAAAAATTGTGAAGTAAAGCATCTTCCTGAAATTGAAACACATCTTGCTCCGTGAATAAAAGATTCTAATTCAATTCCTTTAACTTGTTTTTTTATTTTCTTTATTTGTTTTAAACTTAATTCTCTTGCAAGAACAATTCTTTCAGCTCCAAGTTTTTTGTAAAATTCTGCTGAAGAATTATTAGAAACTGATGCTTGTGTTGAAATATGAAAAGATAGATTGTATTTTTTACAAAGTTTAATTACAGACAAATCCCAACAGATTATTGCATCTACTAGATTTTCTTTAGATATTTTTTTAATTATTTTTTCGATTTTTTTTATTTCTTCAGGATAAATAATTGTATTTAAAGTTAAATATATTTTTATTTTTTTATCTGGATTTTGAGTATTACATATTTTTCTTATTTTTTTTAATTCATTTAATGTAAAGTTTTTTGCTGTTGCTCTCATTCCAAATCCTTGTTTTAAACCAAGATAAACTGAATCTGCTCCTGAATTTATTGCTGAAATTAACATTGGAAAACTTCCAACTGGAGCTAAAAGTTCGTATTGTTTTTTTAAATTATTTTTGAGTTTTTTCATTTAATAGAAAAATATATAGAATATTTAAATTTAATCTATTATAGTATCTGATAACAAATTTATATTCTTTTTAATAATTTTCAATAACTATATTTTAATAAATAATAAGAGATTTTCATTAACATATTCTGAAGTTCTTTTGGATAATTTTGCTTTTAAATCCCTTATTATTCTTATTATTAGAGGATATTTCTATAACTCTTATGTTCAAGATTTGAAAGTTTTTACTTTTAATTTTTCCTTTTAAATCTTGAAAAGATATTTGATTTTTGTAGTTAGAATTACTAAATACTTATTATGATTTATCCTATTACAATATTCTGTTTTCCTGTTGTTTCAAAATAAGAAAGATTTCCTACAAGATTCATCTTGTTTTGAGAAATTTTAAGAGAAGCTAAGATGTCTTTCATTAAAATTTGTTCATCTTCTAGATTTACAATTGTTTTTTCATTATTCAAATTTACATATCCAGAAGTTGAATATTTTAATTGAGATTTTTTAAAATTAGGAATTTCAAGAACAGTATATTCAAAAGGTTCATTAAATTCAATGTTTAGTGTGCTTCTGGATTTAGAAGCAATTGGAATTCCATTAAGTAAGACTTTTTCTGCTTTTCCATCAAGAACATAAATTGATGATTCATTAAAGTATAGTTTTCCCTTGTAATTAATCAGAGATATTTCAGAATCTACATCCTGGCTTAAAGATACTTCCTGGCTACCTACTTCTAAAATTGAAAGTGATTTTCCTGAAAAAACTACTTTATCAAATCTTTCTTTTAATTTCATTTCAGGAATATCTAATTGTGAATTAAATGTAATTATTCCTGAATTATCTGGATTAGAATTCTTACTTGAATTAAAACCTGAGAAAATAAGAGGATAGAGTATTGCAATTAAAAGAATTATAAATATTCCAATAATAATTAAAGGAGTCTTGTTTTTTATTCTTTTTTTATGAGGATGATGATAAAATTTTTCAAAAGGAAATTCAGTCATGTTCTTTCCTCCCATGGTCTCTAGCCATTCCTTTTTCTAATTTTTGTATGAATCTCTGAGGGTCACTTATATCTTTTACAATAATTATACTTCTTTGTGAATAAAGATATATTTTTACAGTTCCGTAATTTAAAAGTTTCTTAAAAAATCCTTGTTGAAGGTCAACATCACTAATAGATTCAAATGTTACTCTCTTTGTTTTTTTGTTTATATAACCATGAATTTTTACAACAAATTGTTTGGTTATTCCATAACATTCTATTGCTCTATAAGCTTCTGTTCCTAAAATAACTCCAATAGAGAATATTCCTATTAAAATCAAAACTCCTATGTAAATAGCATAACCTAAAAAAAGAACAACAAGTGTGGCTGTAATTAAAACAAATATCATTAAATACAAGGGTATAAATGACTTTCTAGAGGTGTTTGTAAATAGATTTTCTTCTACCATCTTTTATTTATCGAGGGTTTTGTATTTTATAAAGTTTGAGGTTTTTAATTATTTGAAGAAATTTCTAATTCTTAAGAAAGGATTAAAAATAATAAAAGATTGTTGATTTCATGGAAAAGATTCAAGATAGGATAGATATTAAAACAAGAACTTTATTAAGAAAAATTAAAGATATTGAAAGAGAAATTAATCCAAGAGATTGTGTTTCAGCATTTAGAAATGGATATGGTTCAATGCCTAATTCTATAATTTATGATGCTATTAATGAAATTAAAAAAAGTGATATTAAAAATAAGGGATTTTTAGATATGGGTTCTGGATTAGGAGGAAAAGTTATTATTGCTAATTCTTTAGGTTTACCTGCATATGGTGTTGAAATAAATGGATTTTTGCATTATTATTCTGAAAGAGTATTAGAAAGAACACAGAAATTTTTATCAGATGAGGATTGCAAAATCTTAAGTGGAAGTTATTTTCCTAATGAGTATATAAAAATGCGTGAAAGTGGAAAAAGTCTTGCATTGGATTTTGAAAAAGATGAACTTCTTTGTAGAGATGAATTTATTCCAGTAGGAAATTCAAGAGATATTTATGAACATAATGGAATTGACTTAGGAAAAATAGGAATTTTTTATAGATATGGTTGGGGAAAAGATGTTCCATCAACTCTAGAGATGTTTAGTTTATTTAGTAGTGATGATGCAATACTTATTAGTGCATCTTCACATTATCCTGATAAATTCAAGGAATTATTAAAAGAATTAAAATTAAAAGTTCATGGAGATTATACTGGGTTGTTTTATTTAATAAGCAAGGATAAATGATTTTTTTAAATGACTGGTAATTCTATTTACAAAAATAAAAACAAGTACATTTCCTAAAACAAGATTAATAGTAAAAACTTTCAGAGACTAAATAAAAAACCCAACAGCAGCACAGCGAGAACAAAGTTCTCGAGCATGTCAACTTTTGCAAGTTGCCATAAACTGCAGGGTATTTTTAAGTGTCAAGAATCAAAGATTCTTGAGCATCATCAAGGATTTACACCTTTGAGACCTTCTATTCTTGTTATACAATAAAAAAATTCAGAGCAAGCTCCAAAAGTATTCAACTCAATAGAAGCAATAAACTAAATCTGTTATTGTGTTTAATGCAATTATGAGTATTGCAAGACTTTTTAATTATCAAGTTAGTTATGCTTGTTTTTTATAAAAAATCAGTTTGATTATATTTAGTTTTTATTAAAAATCACTATGTTATAATAACTACAAACCAAAAGATTTAAAAGGAATATTAAAGATTATTAATAAATGGAATCTTTAGATAAAAAAGAAATAGAAAGAAAGAATCTGCATTATGCTCTTCAAAATTTGTATTTAACTCAAGAACAAAGTCAAAGAATTTGTAAGAGAGTAAGTGAAAGAATTTGTGAGAGACCTCAACAAGATACAGAATTATCTGAAGATATAGAAAGAAAAAAACCAAGAATAATTTATGCAGAAGATAAACCTCTAGTTAGAAAGCCAGTAAGCTTATTTCTTGAGAAATATTTTGATATAGATGAATGTCATTGCGGAAATGCATTAAAAAAAAGACTAGAGGATATTGCTCAAAAGGGTGCAGGAAATACTAGATTTATACTTACAGATAATCAAATGCCAGGTCACACTGGTCTTGAACTGATTAAGAAATATGCTAGTCATGGAAATATGCCTCCAATGGTTTTGTTCTATGGAGGAGACCCAGATATTGGAGAAAAAGCTGTAGAATATGGAGCACATTGCTATATTGAAAAACCATTAGATATTGCTGGAATAAGAGATACTCTTTTATCTGTAATTCAAGGACATAATAAAGACAAAACTCAAGATAATGTCTAGAAATAAAAAAAATAATTTATTGCAGATAATGCAATAATTCTTAGTTCATCTTCACATTATCCTTGTAGATTTAAGGAATTATTAAAAGAATTAAAATTTCATGGGGATTGTACTAAGTTATTTCCTATAATAAAAAAATTCAAATGTATAGATATCCAAGGAAACTTCATAAGATGTTAATTAATCAATTAAACCTAAAAAGAAATTATTAAGTAAAACTTCAAGTGTTACTAGTTACATTTTTTAAATAAATTTAAAAACCAAATAAATCTTGTTTATTTGTATGGCGGTTGTAGTTCAATGGTTAGAACATGTGGTTGTGGAGAACAAGTTCGCGAAACAAGATGTGAACTTTATTCATAAAATCCGCAAGACGTGAGTTCAATTCTCACCTTCCGCCCTTTATTTTTTGGTACTTGGTAATGCAAAATAAAAAACCCAACCGCAGCAAGCTGCGGGGTATTTTTAAGCCTTCTATTGAGCCACCCCGCCAAGTCAGAGCAAGCTCCTGGAGTATTCAACTCAATAAAAGCAATAAAATCTAAAATCAAAAAGAGTTACTGAACAAACAATATTTGTTTTAAAAAACAGATGGTCAGTAAATTAATAGTAAAGACTTTCAAAACCTGAGCAGAGTATTTTAAAAATATCTATCCATAATATAAAATCTGTAAAAAGGTACAATTATTTAAAAAAACTTCAGATATCATTAATTAAATTTCTTAAACACATAAAAAAATTTCTTTATTAAAAAAGTGTTATAAGATACGTTTTTTGAAAAAGATTTAACATTCTAAAAATTCATAATCTTGTTCTTGGGCTTCTGATTTTGATTTAAAACAAATTATGTTTTTAGAATGGATTCTATTAGCATAATGGCAATCACAAGTATAAAACTTGTCTGAATTAATGCTTCCAATATATTTGCTTCCTGGTTCACATCCAAAATCAGTACAGGTTTTTTCAGAATCTTTTGTTGATTTGTTTTCAGATTCTGAATTGTTTTTTTGAAATGCATTATTTAAGACATTTCCTAAAATAAATAATCCAATAAAAATTAAAATAATTAATACTAAGATAATTGCTGGAAGTAGTCTTTTTTTCATTTTGTTTTGCTTCCTGCTGGAACAACATATACTTTTTGAACTTTAAATGACTTGTAAATTGATTCAATTACATCTGTTCCTGCATATCCTGCTAATAAAGACAAACGATAATCAAAATTAAATATTAAACCAACAAATGTTCCAATAATCATTGCAACAAGAGCTGAAACAATCCAATAACCCCATAAAACTCTTCTTCTTAAAGACATTGCTTTTAATAATCCAACAACACCCCGAGTTAAACCCCCTGCCATACCTAATAAACCTGGTAGAACAATATTTTGCATTAATTCTGTTTCCATTTTCTCTTTTTATATAATTCTATAGAAAATATTATTTTTAAATCTGTTGATTTTTTATTGATAACACTAAATACAAAAACAAACCAACTCTATTCTCTAGAAAAAGATTAATAGTAAAAACTTTCAGAACTTAGATATTAGAGATTATAGAGGTATATTCTAGTATATATCTTGCCTTACTAGGTATAGTTTTTAGGAAATTCAGCATAATCGCAAGATTTATTAAGATATTTTTTTAAACTTTGTTATGTTTAAAAACAAAAGAGGATGGTTGCGTGTTGTTGAGGCATTTGCTTCTATTTTATTAGTGGTTTCTGTGTTGTTAGTTGTTGCTCAGCAAGGTTATTTTAGTGGTGAGAGAAATGCTGTTAAAATAATTGAATCAGAAAATTCAGTTTTAAGAGAAATTCAATTAAATAAAACAATGAGAAACTTGATTCTTGGTGTTGAAATAGGGCCTGATGGAAAAGGTGATGTTCCTGTTGAAGTTATTAAAAAACTTGATGAAGAAAAAGAGGATTTTATGACATGTGAATATAGAATTTGTAAATTAGATGTTATTTGTGAAATGGAAGATTATATTGAAAGAGATGTTTATTCAAGGTCTGTTGCAATAACAGTAAATAACACATTTTTTTCTCCTAGACAATTAAAGATGTTTTGTTGGTCAGGAAGTCCAGAATGTGGAGATAGATATTGTTCTAGACCAGAAGAAAATGAAACAACTTGTCCTGAAGATTGTGAAGTTTGCAAAGCTAACTGCAGTTGGTATGGATATGAATGTGGAAATCATTCATATTGTGGAGAAATTCATAATTGTGGATTCTGTAATGGAACACAAGTTTGTAATAAAGATGGGAAGTGTGTTGATGGAAAAGCAATACTTGATGTTGTATTTGAACATACTGATGTTTATGATTGGGTAAATCCAGAAACAGGGGGTTCAGGTCAAAGAGTAAATTGGTCAATTGAAATTGCTGAGACAACTGGTATTAATTTTTACATAGATGAATTTAAAGAATGTTGGTCAATAAAACCTGATAATTGGAACCGTAATTGTAAAACAAGTAGTCCTGATGAACCAATTTTAGTATCTAAAAATGATACTTGGATTTACGGACAAGCAGCTTTTACAGATGATGAAGGAAATATATATAATCTAACATATTCAGGTTATGATGAAAATAATCATTCAATTTCTACTGATACTTATGT
>CAYWQI010000026.1:0-10458 GCA_964460535.1 Candidatus Woesearchaeota archaeon | reverse complement strand
AGTTAAAAATAAGAAATAATTTTTTTTAAATTTTGCTTAACTTAATGACATTGAGTGCAACGTGGTCGAGCATTTTTCACGAAGTGAAAAAGCGGAGAAGTTCATATCTGGGGCTAATATAAAAAAAATCTCAAATATGTTTTCGCAGGTTCTAATTCTATGCCAAAAGGACGTAATCTGTCAACAAATTCTTTTCTTGCTGAACCAAGCAAATTTTCTAATTCTCCCTGTTGAACATCAATAATTCTTCCTGGATGAGTAAGATAATCAAAAGTGTTTACTTCATCAGCCATATCTCTTCCAGGAAATTCTTTGAAAGGATAAACAAGTGAAACAGGGACTATTGTTCCATCACTAACTTTTGATAAATCTAGAGGAAAATCTGAATTAGTTAAAGCAGAATCATGATGAACAGATTTTACCTCAAAACCAAAATCTTTTTGTGATGGATAAATTATATGATTATTTACAGTTAAATATTTGCTTGGTTTTACTCCATTTAGTCTTTGGGTTAATTCATCAGGCACATAATCATGTGCTTGAGTATCTACATCAGTAACCAAAGACAAATACAAATCCCAATTAGTAGTACTTTTGGCATCCATAAAAAGAGAAAACATATTGAGGTATATAAATTTTTGCCCCAGATATGAATTACAGATAACATCGCGATTAAAGAAAGTTTGCGAATGCGAATTTGGAGAAATTCTGGTTTTCAAAAAGAAAATTGCTGACAAGCAAAAGAATTTCTTGTTTAATCCCTGTTTGTTGTCCTGAACTTGTGAAGGCACGAGCTGAGATAAAACATCTCCTCGTGAGTTATTGATTAATAATTTTCACGAAAGGTTAGGGAAAGGGGAACAAAAATTCAGATATAAAAATTAGGGTTAGAAAAAAATTATTGAGCAATAATTACAACAAACATCTATTACATCGGAGATGTAAGGGTAATATTTATATAAAGAGATTACATCCAATTTTTAATTCAAAAATGCTTACTTAAAATTAAAATTAAAATTAATTTTACAATTTTCTTTTTATTATCTTTTCACCTTCAACATCCCAGTATTCAACATTATCATTTTCATTTAACTGGGATTTTAAATCTTCAGGAACTGAAACTTCAATTGTTTCAAAACTTTCTAAATCCATAATACTAGCTGAACTATCACTTGCTGAAAGAACTTGTCCTTTGTTTTTATCAACTCTTGGAACTTCAAGTCTTTCATGTCCTGGAACAACAAAAACTTTTTTACTTCCAGAAATAATTCCAACAGCTTCTATACGACACTTTGCATGCCCATGCTTACCTGTTTTAGAAATATCAATTTTCTTAATAGTGCAAGGCATACCATCTACAATAATGCTTGTACCTACTTTTGCTTGTGTTGCATCAATAATTTTATCAACCATGACTTGAAAAAAATAAATTAGTTTATAAATATTTGGGTAAAATGTACCTAATAATCCTAACTACAAGAATAAACCAACTCTCTTCTCTAAAGCAAGATTAATAGTAAAAACTTTCAAAGCTTAAACATAACAAGTTACAGAAATATCCTCTAATAATAAGAATAATAATAGTAATAATGGATTTAAAAGCACATTTATCCAAAAGAACTTCAGAATATATTAATTAAAATTTCTTATTATTTATTAAATTACCTATATTAATAATTATTAAGAATGATATAAATTTATTACCAAATACCTTAAAATTATTTTTAAAAATAAAAAATATTCAAACAACAAATCTTTTAAACTCTTTAATTCTTTTTTTTACATGACAGAAAAAATAAACAAAAAAGATTTTATAGAAATTGAATTTACAGCAAGAATAAAAGATACTGGAGAAGTTTTTGATTCTAATGTTAAAGAAGAACTAGAAAAAATAGGTCTTCAAGAAAAAGTTAAAGCAGAACCTTTTATTTTTTCTGTTGGACAAGGAATGTTTCTAAAAGGAGTAGATGAATTTCTTCAAGGAAAAGAAATTGGAAAAGAACATGAAATTGAATTAACTCCAGACAAGGCATTTGGTTCAAGAAATCTAGAATCAATAAAGATTATTCCCTTAAGTAATTTTAAAGGACAACAATATCAACCAGTTCCAGGAATGCAATTTGAATTTGATGGTCAATTAGGAAAAGTTCTTTCAGTGTCCGGAGGAAGAGTAAGAGTAGATTTTAATCATCCTGTTGCAGGCAAGGAAGTAATCTATAAAGTAAAACCAACAAGAAAAATTACAGATATCAATGAAAAAATAAAAAACTTTAGCAAATTTTTGTTTAGAACAGATTTGGATTTTACAATTGATGAAAAAAATAAAAAAGTTAAATTCAGAATACCAAAATCCTTGCAACAATTAGAACAATTTATTAAAGCATTTGATAAAAAATTCCAGGATTTGTTTGAATTAGGAACTGATATTGAAGAAATTTCAGAAGAAGAATTTAAAAAAATTCTAGAAAATAATGAAAAGAAAAACACACAACAAAAATAAAGATTATAGAGATTCTACAAAATATTTTTCTCCTTGATTTAAACTAATCTCAGAGTTTACAAGAATTTGGACAATAAATCCAATTCTCTTGAATGAAATTTTATTTTTTTATAAACAATCCTTGTAATACTTTTCAAAAATTTTTAACTTAAATTAAATATCAATTAACTATAAACTAAACAACAATAATCCTTATAAATACTAAAAGTTTAATTTTTCTATGGAAAACATTTATGAAAATCAAGGAAATTCACAATCCAAAGACTTGAACAGTCCTGGTAATTCTGGAGTAAGTGATATTGATAAAGAATTAGAAGAACTTCTTAAAAAACAAACAGCAAAAATTAAGGTTGTTGGAATTGGAGGTGGAGGAGGAAATAGTTTAGGTAGAATGAAAGAAATAGGTATTAAAGGAGGGGAATTAATTGCTGTAAACACAGATGCTCAAGATTTATTATATGCAAATGCTGATCAAAAAATATTAATTGGAAAAGAACTAACTCAAGGTCTTGGAGCAGGTTCAAATCCAAAAGTAGGCGAAGAATCAGCAAAAGAATCAGAAGCAGAAATAAGAAAAAAATTAAAAAATTCAGACCTTGTCTTTATAACTTGTGGTTTAGGTGGTGGAACTGGAACCGGAGCTGCACCTGTTGTTGCTTCAGCTGCCAAAAAACAAGGTTCTTTAGTTATTGGAGTTGTAACAATGCCTTTCACAATAGAAGGAAGAAAAAGAATTGAAAATGCAATGGAGGGACTTGAAAAAATGGAGTCTGTTGTAGACACTCTGATTGTAATTCCAAATGATAAATTATTAGAACTTGCACCTGAATTACCTTTACATACTGCATTTAAAATAGCTGATGAAATATTAACAAATGCTGTTAAAGGTGTGACTGAACTAGTAACAACTTCCGGGTTAGTTAATCTTGATTTTGCAGATATAAAAGCAGTAATGAAAGATGGAGGTGTTTCTTTAATAGGAATGGGAGAAGCAGATTCTCAACAACGTGCTCAAGATGCAGTAGACAAGGCAATGGAAAATCCTCTTCTTGATGTTGATGTTTCAAATGCAAAAGGAGCACTAGTAAATATTGTTGGAGGAAATGACATGTCTCTTGAGGAATGTAAAAATATAATTCAAACAATAGGAGACAAATTAAGTCCAGATGCTAAACTTATCTGGGGAGCAAAAATATCAGAAGACATGGATAAATCATTAAGAGTTCTTTTAATTGTAACTGGTGTCAAAAGTTCGCAAATTCTTGGAAGTGGTGAAAGTATTGAAAGCAAAAAACACAAAGAAATTGAAGATGAACTTGGAATTGAATTTTATGAATAATTATAGTAAGAACTTTTAATATATATGTAAAAATTTGTAAAATATATTTCATGTGTAAAGAATATATCTTTAGTTCTAAGAATCCATAAAATTTCCAGATTACATTAACAAATATCTAGATTAATTAATTTTAAAAACCCTAGATATCTAATTAAAACATGAAAGACGCAACTAAAAATTTAAAGTCATTTTTTATTAAATGTAAAAGAGTTTGGTTAGTTTTGAAAAAACCATCAAAAGAAGAATTTATTCAGGTTGCAAAAGTTTCTGCAATAGGAGTAGGAATTATTGGAATTATTGGTTTCATTATTTCATTGATTATGAATTTATTTTCTTAATTCCCAAACCCAAAGTTTTTCCATAAATAATTTTTCTTCATCAAGAATTTTTCTTTTCCACTTTATCCAATTAATATTCTTTGTTAAACTTGAAGTTAACAACAAAATTTTTCCATTCTTATTAAGATATTCTTCAGAATCAGATAAAAATTTATTAATAATCTCACTTCCTTTAAAACCTCCTGTAGTAATAAGTTCAGAATCTTTGTCTTCTAAATTTTCAATATTTTTAGGAAGATAAGGAGGATTAAAAATTATTAAATCAAATTTTTCTTCTTTTGGAATATTTTTAAATAAATCTGAACAAATTACTCTAATTCCAGGAAAATTTTCCCTTAATTTTTTAACAGCATAATCATTTATATCACTTAATGTTATTTTTTCATTAGAAATATTTTTATTCCTTATCAATGTTCTTGCTTGAATTCCTGAACCTGCTCCTATTTCTAAAATTCTCCAGTTTTTAGGAATTTTTTGTTTTATTAAAACTCTTGACAAGAGATAAGAATCTTCTGCAGGCTGATAAATTAATTCTGAATTCATCTTATTGAGAAATAGAAGATAAAATTTGTTCTCCATATAAAATCAAAATAATTAAAAGTGCTAAAATTAAAACAAAGATAACTCCTAAAATTATAGCAAAAATCTTTAATTTTTTTGGCTTTTTATATTCTTTGTCATAAGAAGAAACCCTGTTTTTATTAGGAGTTTTCTTATTTTCAGTTTCTTTTTTTGTATTTTGTTCTTTTTTCTGAGAATTCTCTTTTAATTTTTGAGATTTAGAAGAAGAGAATATTTTTTTAAAAAAACCTTTCTTATTATCTGATTTATCTAAAGTATCAGAATTAACTTCATTATTTTCCTTGTTCTCTAATTCAAGATATTTTCTTGCAGATTCCTCAATATCTTCTCTATCATATCCTGCATTAAAAAAAGACATCATTGCTTGTTTTAAAGTTTCTCCTTTTGAAACAGCGTTTTTCAATCCTTGAACTAAAAATTCTTCAACCATTATACTTTTATTGATTGGCCATCTTGCATAACATGGCATTTTTTATTTACATCATAACCGAGTTCTCTTGAAAGCTCAACCATAGGTATTAATTGTGAAGTTGTGCCATGAGCAGGAATTATGTGTTTAGGTTTTACAAGAGAAATCAAGTCTCTCAAATCTTCTCTTCCTGCATGGCCTGAAACATGGACATTATCAAAGATTCTAACTCCTGATTTTTTTAACTTTTTATCAAGATTTTCTCTATGAGCCATATTTTCAGGTGTAGGTATTGTTTTTGATGAAAAAACAATATTATCATTTGATTTAAATTTAAAATGAAGTTTGCCTCTTGCAATTCTATCTAATATACTTCCAGGTTCACCTTGATGTCCAGTACACACAACAATATATTTTGTAGGATTTTTTTGAACTTTTTTTAAAATTAATTCTACTTGGTTTTTATAACTTCCAATCCTGATTTGTTTCCAAAAAGGACATTCTCCTATATTATTTGCTGCTTCAACATACTTTCTCAAACTTCTTCCTATAAAAAATACCTCTCTGTTTATTTTTTTTGCATAATCTACAATTGATTTTAAACGTGCAATATGGCTTGAAAAAGTTGTAACAAAAATAGCTGAATTTTTATTATTTATTGTTGTTAAAGTTTCTTCAACTAAAGCTCTTGCAATTTTTTCACTAGAAGTTTTTCTTTCTGAACTTGAATAAAGACTATCTACAATTAATGCCTTAACACCCTTGCCAGTTTTACTTAAATCTTTTAATGCTTTATAATTAGGAGGTAATCCCATAATTGGATTATTATCAAACTTAAAATCATTTGCATATAAAACATTTCCTTCAGAAGTATGCAATGCTATCATACATGTCTGTATTGTTGAATGAGTTATATTAATAAATTGTGCTTTGTAATTTTTATTTTTTCCTTTTATTTGATAAAAACCATTTGGTTGAATTACCTTTAAAGGATTTTGAATAGTCATTTCATCATCAGCAAGAATTTTTTTCAAAACTTCAATAGTAAATGGAGTTCCTACAATAGGAACATTTGGATATCTATAAGCAAGATATGGAATAGCTCCAATATGGTCTAAATGTGCATGACCTAACAAAATTGCTCTTACTTTTTTTCTTAAACCAAATTTATCTAAAAGAGTATCATCTGGTAAAGCTCCTCTAGAACGAAGTTTTTTTTCAGAATATCTTCTTTGTTGAAGTTCTTCTTCTTGAAGTTCAATTATTGCTGGAAGATGAATTCCTGCATCAAAAATAACAGCATCTTCACCTAGATCAACTACTGTCATGTTTTTTCCTACTTCATTAAAACCACCAATTGTGTGTATCTCCATTGTAAATATAATTACCCTTCCTCTTTTAATAAATTATTGTTTTGAAGGTTTTTAAAATGTTTGGAGAAACATTTAAAACCCCTGATTTATTAAAAATAACATGGCAAAGAAAAAAACTAATAAAAAACCAGTAAAAAAATCTACAAAAAAGAAAAATTCAAAAAAATCAAGCAACAAATCAAAAAAGAAAACAAAGAAAAAAACACCTTCAAAAAAACAAGTATTGAACAATGCAAGATTACCTCTTATGAAAAAATCAGAGACTTATAAAAAGAAGATAATTATTCTCTTTTCACTTGTTGTAATCCTTGGAACAATAATAATCTTAATGAATTTATCAATGAACTTTGAAAAACCTTTAGGAGAATGTTCAAGAGATAGTGATTGTGTAAGGGTTCAAACAACTTGTTGCCCTTGTTCTTCTGGAGGAAAAGAAGTTTGTGTTCCTAAATCTGAAAAAGAAAAATATGAAGTTAATTTTTCTGAATGTCAAGAACAAATGATTTGTGCTCAAGTTTATAATTGCAATCCAGGAACTTGTAATTGTGTTCAAGGAAATTGTACATTTAATATTAAGGAATAATTTTATATACCTCGACCATTATATTTTTTTATGAAAAAAGAGTTAAAATTTTTAATTATAGGAATTGTTCTAATAATAATCTTAACAACTCTTACACTTGTGTCAAGCAGAAGTTCCAAAAATATAGATGAAAAAATAATTCAAGAATTTGATTCTGGAAAAGAAACAATAAGAGTTATTGTTAATATTGATAATACAAAAAACCAAGGAATAAAGGGACTTTTTCCAACTTCATCAAATGAAAAAACTCGGGATGAAATTATTGGTGAGATTGGGGAGGGGAAAGTGAGGCATAAGTTATCTAATAATTCTTTTAGTGCTGAATTAACTGAAACAGAAATTCAAAAAATGGCTAAAGAACAAAATATAAAAATTCAAAAAGAACCTATTTTAAAAGTTTTTCTTCAGGATTCAACTCAGATAATAAACTCTTCGATTACAAACTCACTTTTACAAAATTCAAATAACCTAACTGGAAAACATAAAACTGTTTGTGTTATTGATACTGGGATTAATTACTCTCATCCAGATTTAGGAGGATGTTATGGTGAAAACAATGCAAGTGCAAACTGCAAGGTTCTTGGAGGCTGGGATTATGTTAATGATAATTCAGATCCAATGGATTCGGATGATGGTTCTGGAACTGCTGCACTAGGACACGGAACACATATTGCAGGAATTGTTGCAGCGAATGGAAATATCAAAGGTATTGCTCCAGAATCAAATCTCATTGCTATAAAAGCAATGAATTCAAATAATTCAGGATATTTAACAGACATTTCTTCAGGAATAGACTGGTGTGTTAATAATGCTTCTAGATTTAATATATCTGTTATAACTTTAAGTTTGGGAACAAGTACTCTTTATTCAAATTATTGTGATAATATTTCAGAATTTTCAACAACATTCACACCCGCAATAAACAATGCTGTGAAGAATAATATCTCTGTAACAATTGCATCAGGAAATAATGGAAGTAAAACAAGTATTTCTTCTCCAGCTTGTATTAAAAATGCAACAAGAGTTGGTTCTTCCACAGGGAGTAACTCCATATCTTCTTTTTCAAATAGATGGGTATTAGATATGTTGGTTGCTCCAGGAAACTCTATTAATTCAACATACATTGATGCTGATGGTTATGAACCCTCATCAGGAACCTCAATGTCAACACCACATGTTGCTGGAGCAATAGCAATCATAAAACAATATCTTTCTTTAACAAGTCAAACAAAAACACCTCAAGAAATTGAAGGAATTCTAAATAAAACTGGAAAAAGAATAGATGACTCTGAAGGAAGTGGTAAAAACTATTCTCGTATTGATGTGTATTCTTCTATAATAAGTCTTGATAATGATTTACCAAATATTACTCTTATTAGTCCTGAAAATGAAACAATTTCAACAGATGTAAATCAAACATTTTCATGTAATGCAACTGATTTAAGTTTAAAAAATGCAACACTTTATGTCTGGAATTCATCTTCTGAAATATATAATATCTCAAGTGAAACAGTTTCAGGAAGTTCTTATATTCTTGAAAAAAACCTTACAAAAATGCCTTATGGAGAGTATAAATGGAATTGTTTGTTTTATGATGAAAATGAAAATTCAAGTTGGGCAGATGAAAATAACTCTCTTGCTATTGATAACGAACCTCCTGTAATTAATTTCTCTTTGATTCCTAGAGCAATTATTTTTAATAAAAATATCTCAATAAATTTTTCAGCATATGATTCAATTTCTGGAAAAGATTCTGTTTGGGCAAATATAACATATCCTTCAGGAAACGTAAAAATTCTAAATTCTAATCAATCTTTTAAAACAAATGAAACAGGAAGATATAATATTACTTTTTATGCAAATGATACCCTTGGAAATTTAGGAAATTCATCTAGTTATTTTGTGGCATACAATAGTCTAAATTTTAATTCATCATTAAATTATTCTCAATCAAAAAACATAACTCTAAATATTTATTTTCCAAATACTAATGAAATAATTAACTCTTCTGAATTTTCTAGTCAAAACATTAATCTCTTAATTCCAGAATACCTTTATGATATTGAATATCTAATTAAAAATGAAACATCAATAAGATTTTATAATATTAATGTTTCAGAACAGAATAATAAAACAATTATACTTCAGAATTCTTCATCAACAGATTACATTAAAATAATTTCTATAAATACTAGTTTTAATTTTTCAAATTCAACATTAAAAATCTATTATAATGATTCTGATTTTACTAATGAAAATTATACTGGAGTTTACAAGTGTGAAAATTGGAATTTTACTTCTTTATATTGTAATTCAAGTTCTGAATGGATAAATCATACTTTAAATTCAAGCCAAGATAAAATTGAGAATTATTTTTCAATAAATACAAATTCCTATTCTGCTTTTTCACTTAAACAAGAGAATTATTGTGGAGATGGTATTATAAATTCAGGTGAAGAGTGCGATACAAATAATCTCTCAGGGCAAACATGTCAAACAAAAGGTTATGATAAAGGAACCTTGTCTTGTAATAATCTTTGTACTTTTGACACTTCTGGATGTAGCAATAATCAAATTTCTCCAAGTTCTGGTGGGGGCGGGGGTGGTGGAACCTCTTCAGAAACTTACACTGCAACTTCAGAAAAAATTTCTAGTGAAAAAGGTTATACTCAAAGATTAAGAAAAAATGATAAAATTGAATTTGAAATGCCTACCTCTAGTAGGTCTAGTGGGGGTTTTGGAAGTGGAGGAGAAACATCTAGCTCAACATCTGAAAGTGATGAAACAAATTCAAAAGAAACTTCAGACTCAGGAAAAAAACACAAATTAACAATAAAAGATATTGGAAAAAATTCAGTTAATATAACTATTGAAAGCAACCCAATTAACCTAACCTTAATTAAAAGACAAGAAAAAAAATTAAGTCTTGATACAGAAGGGTATTATGATTTTCTAATAAAACTAAATTCAATAGAATATTCAAGGGCAAATATTACAATAAAAAAAATATCTAAAGAAATTCCAGGATATTTTAATAAAGAAAATCATACAAAAAATACAACAAAACAAGAAGAAGCTACAACCGATACTGAGAATAATAAATCTCAACAAAACAAAATTAAAGAATTTTTACAAGGAATAATCTCTCCAAGTATTTTAAATTTCTTTATTTGGTTATTGATTATTCTAGTTTTAATATTCACAATAAAAGAACATAAAAAAATATTTCCTCTAATTAAAGAAGAAATCCAAGAATTAAAAGAAAAAATCAAATCATAGTAAAAAGACAAAAAATAAAAACCCTTATTTCTTGTTTTAATGAAAGATGAAACCC
>CAYWQI010000025.1:0-10628 GCA_964460535.1 Candidatus Woesearchaeota archaeon | reverse complement strand
TAATGACAAAACGAAATTCAACAGCGAGATGTAATATTAATCAGATAACACAGATGGTAAAATTTTTAAATAAAATTAATCATAAAAACTTATGAAAAAAATATTAATAATCTCTTCTATTATACTCTTATTAATTATCTTAGTAATTATCAAATATTTCTTTAATTCCAAAATAGATTATTCCTGTGAAATAGATTCTGATTGTGAAATAAAAAATGTTGGTAATGAATGTGGTTATTATCCTAAATGCGTTAATAAAAACTTTAAACCAAATCCTCCAGAACTTAAATCATCTGATTGTGGTTTTCCTTTAATAGACCATTGCAAATGTATTAATAACCAATGTGTTGAAAGATATGATTAATCTACTTCTCAACTTCACTAGTTCTTTTATATTGTAATTTCAATTTATCCAAGACATCTAAAACCTGTTGTCTCTGAATACTATTACCTAGACCTTTCCAATCTAATAAAATTATATCCACTTCTTCAAGGGTTTTTGTTAAAGCTTCAGAAATCATTTCTTCACTTAAAGGAAGACTATAAAGAGGAATAATATGGCCTAAAGCATAATTTGAACTTTTTTGTATTTTTGTAAAATTAGGACAATAATGAGTTCCTCCTATTCCTAAGGCAGTTTCCCTGTATTGAATTTCTCCAGAATTCTCAAATTTATCAATAGCATCTTTTATAGATTTGGCAATAACAAAACCTGCTTTAGAATCTTTCCATTGAATTTCAGTAGAACCTATCTCTATAAATACACTTGGTTTATCAATTAAAGGCCCGTGATGAGTTGCTTCTAAAGTAATATTATAATCCTGTATACTTGAATTTTTTGAATTATTCTGTAATTTTTCAAATAAAAACTTATTAAACAAAGAACTAGTAAGAGATGCCTTGTTTTTTTCACCTCCATAATCAGCTTTCCTCCAATTTCCAGGAGCATGAATACTCAAGGTCTTTTGTCTTTTTTCAGACTTATGCATTGAAGCAAATATAATAAAATCAAAATTATTTATTTTCTCTAAATTTAAATTCTCTGTATGCAAAATATCATCCTCAATAAGATAAAACTTAAAAGATTTCCCATTTATATCATAAAATTGAGACAATTGAGTTGTGATATTAATTCCTGCAGAATCTTGTTTACTTGCAACTATAAGATATTTATTTTTCATAAAATTTCTAATCCTAAAGTATTTAAAGACTTTATTATACTTCAGTATATGAATCAAATAAACCAACTTTTATTTGGAATATTTTTCCTTTTTCTAGGAATTCCAATAGGAAATCTTTTATCAAGATTAACAAAAGAAGAACTTAAAAAGAATCAAAAAAATTTTAGAATAATTCTTATTACTGCTCTTCTAGGTTCTTTAATTTCTGCTTTAATACAAAACAAGATATTATCTTTTAGTTTTTTGTTTATTTCTATTATTACAAGCAGATGTATAAAATAAAATTTAAATAATTTATCTAGTAATCCTAAATACAAAAATAATCTAAATCTATTTTTTAAAGAAAAATTAATAGTAAAAACTTTTAGGACTTAAACATAATAATTTTCATAAATATTTCTCAAGAGTAAAAAATTCAAAGGCACAGATATCCAATAAAACTTCAAAAGAGATTAATTAATCTCTTAAATCTAGAAACAAGAAAATTATTAAGTAAAACTCCAGGTGTTACTAGGTACTAAATAATTTAAAAAACCAAACTTTAAAAACTCTATTACTTTATATTAAATATGGGATTAATAAGAGGAGGATTAGTTGTAATAGTTTCAATAATCTTATTTCTATTCTTGATATCTGGAAATTTATTTTATACTCTTAATAAAAGTCTTGAATATGAAAAAATTCAAGAAAATGTTCTTCCTGAAATTTCAACAACTCTTGAAAATAATTTAAATATAACTCAAGATTTAGATGAAAAATATTCTGATATAAAAGAATATTGTGAAAATAAGACACTTTATCAAGAAAAATACAATAAAACCTTTGAAAATGAATTTAACCTATCATGTGAAGAGATAAATTTAAATGCAACAAATTCTACAAGAGAATTAACTCAAAATTTAATAGAAAAAAAATTCAATGAAACTTATTATCAGAATTATGATTGCAAGATGTTTGATTGTTTAAAACAAGGACAACCTCTTGTTTTCATTTCCCAACATGCAAAAAACTATTGGAAAGGATTGTTTATTAAAAACCTTTGGATATTATTTATTCTATTAAGTCTTTTAATTCTATTAGTTGAAAAAAAATTAAATGCTTTAATTATTGGAGGAATCATAGGTATTTTAAGTTCAATACCTTTCTTCTATTTTAATCCAATATTAAATATCCTTGCAAAACCAATTATTCTTTCTGAACAAATGCTTACAAAGAATACAAATATTCTCACTCAAATTACAGAAACACTCTTTAGAATAATATCAAGTTCAGCATTTGGAGTTGGATTATTTGTATTAATTGTCTCAATAATAATCTTAATATTTGTTATTCCATTAAAAATATGGAAAGCAACTATTGGAAAAAACCAACCCCTTATTTCTCCTGAATTCAAGGAAAAAATTAAAAAATGGTTTTCTAGAGATAAAAGTGAGAATAAAACCCAAATAATTTAAAAAGAAAACCAACAATCTTAAAAACTTCTTAAGGATTTTATCAGCATGAAAAATAATAAAAAATGTATTGTATTGTTTTCAGGAGGCCTGGACTCTAGACTTGCTTTAAAAATAATACAAGAACAAATTGGAGAAAAAAATGTAATTGCCTTGTTTTTTAAACTTCCATTTGGAACAGGATGTTGTGATGAAATCCAGGGTTTTAATTTTACACAAAAAAACAACATAAAACTAGAGATTATAGACTGCACTAAAGGAAGAAAATTAAAAGATTACTTAGAAATATTAAAAAAACCAAAATATGGAGTTGGAAAAGGAGTTAATCCTTGTAATGATTGTAGAATCTTTATTTTAAAACTTGCTAAAAAATATGCTAAAAAAAATAATATAGAAATAATTGCAACAGGTGAAGTTTTAGGAGAACGTCCAATGTCTCAAATGTTAAAATCTCTAAAATTAGTAGAAAAAGAATCAAGATTAAAAAATAAAATTTTAAGACCTCTTTCAGCAAAACTTCTTCCTGAAACTGAATATGAAAAAAAAGGGATTATAAATAGAAAAAAACTTTATGGAATTCAAGGAAGACAAAGAAAAGAACAAATAAGACTTACTAAAAAATTCAATATCAATTATCCTCATCCAGCAGGAGGATGTTTATTATGTGAAAAAGTCTTTAAAAAAAGATTTCAAATACTTTTAAGAGAAAACCTAATAAACAAAAAAACTCAAAAATTAATCAATATTGGAAGACATTTCTATTTTCCAGACTTAAAATCATGGGTAATAGTTGGAAGAAATGAAAGAGAAAACACTTTCATGGAATCTAATTTTTCAAATATCATAAAATCAGGAAAAAGAAAACCTGCTGTTTATTTTAATAAAAAAAACTCTAAGAACATAGCTAAAAAACTACAAAAAGCTTATGAACTAAAAAAACCCCAAATGTTTAAAGAATATAAAATATAAAATGTGCAAGATATGTGAAACCAAACCAGTATATGAATTTACAAATCAAAGAAAACTTTGTAAAAGATGCTTTATAAAATGGTTTCAAAAAAAATTTCTATTTACAATAAGAAAATATAAATTAATTCAAAACAAAGAAATTATTTTAATTTCAAAAAAAAGAGATTTTAGAAATATTGTTTTAAAAGAATTAATGAATCTTTATATTGAAAAAAATCCAAAAGCAAGAATAATATCAAATAAATATCAAAAACACACAAAAAAAGCAACTGAAAAAACAACAGATATTATTTCTTACAAGATTATTAAATTTATTTTAAAAAATAAACCAAAAAAAATAAGAGAAATTACTCCAAAATACAAAAAAACAATCCTCCCATTATATCTATTTTTAGATAAAGAAGTTCTACTCTATGCTAAACTTAGAAATCTTAAGTTTAACAAAACCAAGATTAAAGAAACAACACAAGAACAAAGAATTATAAACAATCTAGAAAAAAAACATCCAGAAATTAAAAGAGCAATTATTCAGAGTGGTTTAAAACTAAGTTAAATATTAGTCTCCCAAACAATTGCTATCAGCTATTACTAAATCTAAATCTAAAATTTTTGAAATATCTAAAGCCTTAACAGAATCAAATCTTTTATGCGGATTATTGTGCCATCTTTTCAAATAAAAAAGAGCTGCATCTGGAAATTCGTCCATTGACAAACTCTCTAATCCTCCCTTACCAATAATGTAAACCATTTCTGTAGATATACTCCCCTCCTCCTGATATTTCATCTCAATTCTTAAAAAATCTGAGGGTGACTTGGAATTTCTTGCTAGGATTCTTGCCATTTCCCACCATTCTTGACCATAATTTCTCAAAACATGAGTATCCTCATATCTTCCTAAAGGATTAATTACTTGTAATAATTTTAAACTCATTTTAATTTTAAACAACAAATTCTTCTTAAAGATTATTATACTCTAAAAATATAATCTATTTTTTATTCTTGTCTTTATCAGAACCAAATCTTCCAATTTCTTGTTTAAATGTTTTCTCTAATTTTTCTATGTCCTTTTTTCCTTCTTGTTTTTGTCTTTTTACAAAATCACTAATAAACCTGCTGTATTTTTCCTTGTGCTTTAATTCCTTAACTTTATAAACTTTTATACCTTCTTTATCCACTGATTCAATTTTAGCATCTTTTATCATTTTTTCTTGAATTTCTTTAGATAAATAAATCTCACCAGAAAATTTACTTGAAATAGAAGCAATCTTTTTACTAGATTGTAATAATTTTCCAAAAGACATAAACTTAAAATTATTTTTATCTTTTTTAATAATTACTTCTCCTGCATTTAATGAAATTCCAAACCTTATTTTATCCTTGTAAAACTTATTATGATTTACTATTTCTTTTCTTATTTCTTCAGCTAGATTATAAGCAGGTTTGAAATTATCAAATGTTCTTGTTTTTAATGGACTTAAAATAAAAAACAAATATTCAGAAGTCTCATAAACTATTGCATTGTGTTTTTCAGCTTTTTGCACAACTTGTTTAATAGTTTCTACTGGATTTCCTTTTGAAGAGTTATCCTTGTGTTTTGAAAAAATACTATGAAGATTCTCTATTTTTAAACACACTAAACTTGATTTGTGTTTTTCTCCTTTAATTGAAAGAGAAAATTGAGCAGGAGCAGAAGTAGAAACAAGTCTTTCATCTTTTTGCTGAACTTCTGTAGATTTTTTTTCATGAATAGGTTTATTTTTCTTATTCTTAAATTTTCCAATAAAAATCTTTTTGTAAGACTTTCTAAAGGAAAAATATGCTACAAATCCAAGTATGAAAACCACAAATATCCAAACCCAAGGATTTCCAATAGCTTTACTAATTTTATAAGAAGCTTCCTTAACACTAATTGATTTTCCAGTTAATAAAACTCCTTCAGCAAGATAACTTCCATTATTCAAATTTTCAGACATAACCTCAATATTATAATTCCCATCAGGAGCACTAAGAGTATATTTTTTTTCTTCACCAACATCTAGATTAGGATTTATTATAACTTCCTCTCCTGCAATTTTGATTTCTAAAGAATCATTATAAAAAACATTTCCTGTATTTCTTAAAAAAAGTGTGTGATTAATTATCTGAGAACTAATAGATTTTTTCTCATCAATTTGAAATTCTTTTTCAACAACTAATTTATTAGAAACTGCTCTCACAATCCATTCTTGAGGAGGATAATCACTCTCAACAGGATATTCTAAAACCTCATTAGTAGGAATTTCAACTTGTTTTAGAATTACATCCTCAGAATCCTTAATAGAAACAACAGCACTTGAATTCATTTGCTTTCCTGTTTGATCATGTAATATAACCTTAACTTCAAGTGAATCTCCAGGTTCTATAACTTGTGTTTCTGAAGAAATTTCTAAACTTGTTGGTATCTGTATAACCTTAATTCCATAACCCAAACTTCCTGTATTAAGAATATTCTCAGAAGAATCTTTTTCATAAACCTTTATGTTTGTTAAATAATCCTTTGATTCCATATCTTTAGGAATAGTAAAATTAACTGCAAATAATCCATTCCTCACACTATCAGAAAGTGAAATATTTTCATCTTTTGAATTAATATTCACATCAATAAAACCATTAACATCTTTTCCATCTTCTCTTGTTGCAGTTCCTTTAATTGAAACAACATCTTCTGGAGCAAAAACAGATTTATTGTTCTTTAAATTAATATTAATAAGAGAACTAACTTCAAATTCATTTGTTAATTTATAATTGTCATTTAAAATAAATTTTATTTTACACAAACTTGAATTACTTCCAATCTTGTCTTTTGTTAATCTTAAAACTGGTTCTAATGATTGCTCTTCACCTGAAGATAGATAAATATCATTTCTATAAAATTGTCTTGATGTTCCTTCACAAAGAACATTTCCATAAAAAGTTCCTTCAATAGGATTTTGATTTGCAACAATCTTTACAGGAACTTTTATAGTGCTTCCAAGATTATGCATTTCTTCTGGTTGTGAATTGAGAACAATCTCTGCACTAACTAAAGTCATAAAATTAAAGAACATAACTAAAACTATAAGACAAGTAATTATTTTTTTAATCATTTTAATTTATATAACCAATAAAAGAGTATTTATAAATATTTGGCTGTTTTGTACCTAGTAATCAAGGCATATTCTTCTTCATAATTTTATTATTTCTATATTTAATAAATAATAATGAATTTAATTTTCTTTTTTCTAGATTTAATAAATAATAAGAGATTTAAATTCATATAACCAGAGGTTCTTTTGGATAATTGCGCCTTTAAATCTATTATTATTAGCATTATTAGAAGATACTTCTATACCTTGATATATTTAAGCTCTGAAAATTTTTAGAATTAATTTTTTCAGGGAAGATATTTAGTTTTATTTTTGTATTTAGGATTACTAGATACTATTACTAGTATATGTAGATATTTTTAACCTATTTCTCTTAAAGTCTGAAAATCCTTTTTATTATCTTTACTTTTAGTGACTGAAGTTTCAATTTTCTTTTGTTTGTTAATATTATCATTTACTACTTTTGGTATTATATTATCATTTACTACTTTTTATATTAGATAACTCCTGCATTTTATCGATAATTGCTCTATTTCATAGATTCAACAAATTAATGCACTTTAAGTTTCTTGGATATCTATGCCCTTATATTTTTTACTATTAAAAAATATCTATAATTTGTTATGTTTAAATCCTGAAAGTTTTTACTATTAATCTTTTTTCAAGGAATATATTTGGTTTTATTCTTGTAGTTAGGATTACCAGTTACTATATTTTTCATAAAAACATATATTCTCAATCACATTAAAATTTATAAATAAACAAAAAAGAAACTTAATATGAAAAAAATAACACCTCTTGAAAATTGTCAACAAAGTTTAAGAAAAATGAAAGAACTTGCAGACAAACATCAAATATCCGGTTCTAATTTTTATGAAGATGAAGAATGGACAAGGGCTGAAGATGAATATCAAGAAAATATAATTTATATAAATGGAAAATCTAGAAGAACACTGGAAATTCAATATTATGGAATTGGAGCAGATAGTCCTGAGACAGCTCAAAGATTATTTTCAGTTAGTCTTGCAGAAGAAAGAAAGGGAATTCCAGATGGACCAAGATTTCGAACTCCAACATATTCTCATGAAACTTCAACTTGGAGAGATGATTTTATAGCATACTAGAATAAAAAATATTCATAAAATGAAAAAATCTCAAATAAAATCAATTATGCATAATTTGTTGGATTTACAGGACTATAAAAATCCTCTTCAAGATATCTTTGTTACAAATAAAATTTCTATTAATTTATTAACTAGTGAAATTTTTGGAATTGAGAAAGATAGTTTATATAAGTTGTATAAAGAAAAATCCTCCTGGTTTCAAAATAGAATTAATGACCTTGATGGAAAAAAATACATATCTGAAGCTAAAATTTTTGCAGATGGACATAAAGAAAAAGTTGAGATTGTTTTTAATAGAGAAAAATTTTCTCAACAAAGAATTTTCTAAAATTTAAAAAACAATAAAGAAAAACATTAAAATTATAAACTCTATTTTTCTTTTACATTAATAAACACAAACAAAATGAAAACTGAACAAAAACTAAAAACATATTTAGAAAATATAAAAAAAGACAATAAATCCGGAAAAAAGATAAATGCAATTTTAGAACTGTTTCCAGAATCTGTTTTAATTAAACAAGCAAAAGAAATAGATGCAAAAATTGCAAAAGGAAATGCAGGAAAATTAGCAGGAAAAATTATTACAGTAAAAGCAAATTTGAATTGTATTGGTTTAAAAACAAATTGTGCATCAAAAACACTTGAAAATTACAATGCAACTTATGATGCAACAGTTATTAAAAAAATAAAACAACAAGATGGATTAATTATTGGAAATTGTAATATGGATGAATTTGCATGCGGAGCATCTGGAGAAACATCTGCATTTAAACCCACTAAAAACCCTCATAATCAAAAACTCATTCCTGGAGGTTCAAGTTCAGGTTCAAGTGCTGCAGTAGCAGCAGGTTTTTGTGATTTATCTTTAGGAAGTGATACTGGAGGTTCTTTAAGAAATCCTGCAAGCCATTGTGGAGTTATTGGATTAAAACCAACATATTCAAGTGTTTCAAGATATGGTCTTTTAGATTTATCAATGAGTTTAGACCAAATAGGACCTGTAGCAAAAAACATTAAAGATACAGGATTATTACTTTCAATTATAAAAGGAAAAGATTTAAGAGATAGCATATCACAAGAATCTCCTAATATTGATTTAAATAATCTTGAAAAAATTCCAAAGAATATAACTATAGGTTTGCTTGATTTATCTAATCTAAATGTTGACCCAAAAATTAAGGAATTAATTGAAACAAAAACACAAGAAACTTGTAAAAGATATAATTGGAAAATTAAAAAAATAAAAATACCTCATATTGAACTTGCAATATCAACTTATTACCCTCTTGTATATGTTGAATTTTTTTCTTCAACAAGAAAATATGATGGAAGAAGATATGGATTAAATATTGACAAAAGTGCAGGTCCAGAAGTTATAAGAAGAATAATGGGAGGATATGAAATTTCAAAAGAAGAACATTCTGGAAGATATTATCATAAAGCATTGAAAGCAAAAAACTTTTTTTCTGAAGAATTCTCAAAATCCTTTAAAGAAGTAGATTGCATAATTAGTCCTACAGTTCCAAAACTTCCTCATGAAATAGGAACAGATATTTCAGTTGAAGAAATGTATGGTTATGATGTTTTAACTGCTCCTTCAAACCTAGCAGGTAATTGTGCAGTATCAATTCCAGCTGGAACAATAAAATCAAGAATAAACAATAAAGAAATAAAAATTCCAACAGGATTACAAATAAATTGTGACAAATTTCAAGATGAAAAACTTCTTCAAATAGCAAGAGCATTTGAGAAATTAGAGGAATAAGATATGAAACTTAAACCTAAATTTTTGATTGGAAATGAAAAAGTTTTTGTCAATTTCATTGAGGAAATCAATTCCGATGATAGGATTGGAATTATAAGTCATGCTTCAGATTTGGATGGAATTTTATCTGCAATTTTGATAGAAGATATTTTGAATAATAAAGGAATTGAAAATATTTCTGTTGAATTTATTGAACAAGATTCCAGAGAATTAGAACCTGTGATTAAAAATTTTAAATCAAAAAGAGTTAATAAATGGATTTTTACTGATTTATATATAAATGGTTTTGCTCTTAAAAATTTTGAAGAATTGCAAACAGAATTTTTTGAACATGTTTTATTAATTGACCACCATCCTATTGAGCCAGAGTTGAAAAATAATGAAAACATAATTAAGAATACAACTTCTTATTGCAGTTCATTAGCAATTTATTTGATGGGGGTTGATAATGACTTTATTGAGAAGGATAAATTTAGAAAAATTGTTGAAGCTGGAGCAATTGCTGAATATTCTTTTAATGATGAAGATGTTTTAAAATGGTTGAAAGAAGAATATTCTGGATTTAGCATTGAAAAAAGATATGACTTCCCTCCAGGAAAATTTTGTAAACAATTAGTTTCAACAATCATTTATTATAGAGATGACATTAAAAAAGCATATGAAATTATTAAAAATCAAGATTGGAAAGAAGTTTTAAGATTACACTATTTAGTGCAAGAAGAGATTGAATTTGAAATTCAAAAAGCAAAAAAAGAAATAGAATATTTTCCTGAGAAAAAATTAAATTTTTATTATTTTAATCCAAAATTTAGAATTACTAGTGTTGTGGCAACTGTTTTATCTGATACTAAACCTAAAGAATCTTTTGTTATTTTATCAGATATTCCAAAAACAGTTCCTCTAAAAGTGAAAATTTCTGCTAGAAATCAAAAAGCTACAAGAGACATGAATTTATTAATTAAGAAAGCTATAAAAAACATAAAAGGTGCAAATGCAGGAGGGCATGCTGTTTC
>CAYWQI010000024.1:9003-11676 GCA_964460535.1 Candidatus Woesearchaeota archaeon | reverse complement strand
TGTGATTAGAAAAATATTTGTTTAATCAGGCCCATCATCTCTAAAAATGTATGTCTTTCCTTGTTGTAATTTTCTAAAATCAAAATTATCAGGTAGATTATTATCTTCAATAAACCCTCTCTTAATAACTTCTTTTCCTATTTCTGAGTAATCATCTCTTCCTAAAAGTTGTTTTTGAATTCCTGTCATAGTCTCTCCTCTTCCTACTTTTCTTTCAACAGTATATGTTGAATTTGTATATTCTCTAAATTGAGAATCAATAGAATTATGTTGCCCAATCATTTTTCCTGTAAAAGGAACTGCAATGCAAAGAGCAACACCTGTAGCTATTTTTGCTCCTAAAGAAAGTCTATTAGAAGTTTTATACATCCTATCTATACTATCATTATGTGTTCTTGGTGCTCTTGATTTTATTTTCATAATAAAACAAGAAACTTATTATTTATAAATCTTTCTATTTTGTTGTATCTTATAGGTAGTTACAAAACCAAAAGATTTATAAAACTTAAAAATCAAAAAAATTAATAAAAAAGGTTTCAAAATCTTAGATTTAAAAAATAAAAATGAAAAAAGAAAAACAAAAAGCAACATATTTAATTGGAGCAAATGCTTGTTTAATTATCGGTTTATTAGCTGGACAAGTCCAAAATTCAAGACTTGAAAAAATTCTCTCTAAAGAAAATTCAGGAACAAGAGAAGTTCTAGAAAAAATTGAAAAAACTGATATTATCAAAGATAATCCATATCTTAATGAGAATTCTTCTGAAGAAATAGAAATAGATTACAGATTAATAGAAGAAATAGAATCTTCTGGAAGAACTAATATTCAAAACCCAAAATCAAAAGCAACAGGTTTAATGCAGATAACTCCAGTTGTTATAAGAGAATGGAATGAATTTAATAGGAATAATTCATATACTTTAGAAGATATGAAAATTCCAGAAAAAAATAGAGAAGTTGGAAGATGGTATCTTGAAAAAAGAATTCCTCAAATGTTAAATTCTTATGGATTAAAAGATAATTTGAAAAATAGATTGGCAAGTTATAATTGGGGTATTGGAAAAGTAAAAAAGATGGGAGGAATAAAAAAAGACAATCTCTCTGAAATTCCTAAAGAAACAAGAGATTATATACAAAAATATGAAACAAGAGGTAAAAAAGGATGAGAAATTTTTTTCCAAAAATTAAGGAATTAATTCCAATTCAAGCAAGAATAAGAAAAGGATTGGATTATGTTTATGAATTATCAGAAAAACTTGAAGATTTATGGCCTGTTTTATTAATTCAAGAGGAAAAAGGATATCTTGTTGGAGATGGTCATCATTCTACTCTTGCGTATATGCATAAAGGATATTCTAAAGTTCCTTCAATTTTAATAGAAAATGATGAGGATATACAAAGAGTAAATAGAGGTATTTTCAGAGATTTTTCTTCTTTGGAGAGTATAAAAAGAAAATATAAAAAAGAATGGAGAGTAAGTTGTATGAAAAGAAATGTTTGGAGTTTTGAGGATTATCTAAAATAAGAATTTTTATTCTTTCCACAAAAATTCATTAATTTGGTTTTTTGCTTTTTCTCTTTTCTTTTGATGTTCTTTTAAGAATTCATTTATTTTATCTATTAGATATTTTTTTAATTCTCCTGTAAGCATTTTACCTTCTCTATATTGTTTTTCAATTTCAGCAAGTTTTTTATCATCTTGTTCAAATAAAAATCTCAAATATTGAAATGAAACATCTATATCTGGGTTTCCGCCTTTTTTTCTATGCTCTTCAATAGTTGCTTGTCCTCCTGAAAAAGCATATTTATTTATTTTCTTTTTTACTTGAGAAGGAGAATCTGTTGTTAAAATTGCTGATTCAGATTTACTTGAAGACATTTTTCCTTTAGGCCCTGTTAATGAAGGCATAAACATTCCGTGAATTATTGAAGGTTTGTAATAACCTAATCTTGGATAAACATCTCTTGCTACACGAAAATGAGGGTCTTGGTCAATAGCAAGAGGAATTAAACAAGGGATATTTTTATTTTTTAAAACACTAGGAATAATTGCTGGAACTGCTTGCATTGAAGTGTAAAATATTTCTCCAATATTTTTTGAATTACCAAAACCAAAAGCAGATTTTACAGTTGAAAAAGTTATTTTTTTAGCAAATTTAATTGCTTCAGGATAAAGTAATCCTGCATGTTTTGTATCAATTAAAAAATGTGTCTTTTTTGGATTAAAACCAAGAGCAATTATGTCTAGCATATTTTCATGGGTCCACTTTTGTATTTCTTCCATTGGTTTATTATTAAATAAGAATTTTTCATCATCTGTAAATTGAAACCAAAGTTCAACATCAAATTTATCTTGAAGCCATTTTGCAAATATCCAAGTTCCTAAATGTCCTAGATGAATTGGGCCTGAAGGACCTCTTCCTGTATAAAGAAAAAATTTATTTCCTTTTTCATATTCATCTAAAACCCATTTTAAATCTCTGTGAGCAAAAAAAATCTTTCTTCTTAACATGGGATGCAATTCTTTTGTGTGTTCTTGAATTCTTTCAAGAAGTTTTTTATCTAATTTTTTTACTCCAAATTCTTTAATGATTTTATCATAATCCACATCTCCTGAAACATCCCAAGGAGTTATTTGAAATTCTTGTTTATTTAGCTCTTTTTTTGTCATAT
>CAYWQI010000024.1:0-8903 GCA_964460535.1 Candidatus Woesearchaeota archaeon | reverse complement strand
CATAATATTTTCACTCCTTAAAATTAATTACATAAAAACATTTATAAAGTCTGGGAATTTTTTTTGGATATTAGAGAAATATCACATTCATATTAGAATATCATATTCACTTTCCTTTGTTAGGAATTATCTGCATTGGAAAATTGAAAGTATTATTGTTAATATTAAAAATAATAAGGGTGAGGTATTTTTCTACAAACGTTTTAAACGTTTTTAAAAGTAAATAAAAATTACTAAATGTAAGGAGGAAAAAATGGGAAAAATAAGTCCAGTATCAATTAAGTATATGATTCATGGAAATTTCATTGCTGAAGGAGCTTTAGAAAGACCAGATGTAATTGGAGCTTTATTTGGACAAACAGAAGGTTTGTTAGGTAATGATTTGGATTTAAGAGAACTTCAAAAAGAAGGAAAAATCGGAAGAATAGAAGTTTCATTAGAAAGAAACAATAAGCAAACAACAGGAACAATCAAGATTCCTACAGCTCTTGATCAATCTGAAACAACTTTAATAGCAGCAGCTATTGAAACAATTGATAAAGTTGGACCAAGTGATGCTCAAATTAATGTTGAAAGCATAGAAGATGTAAGAGGAAGCAAAAGAGATTACATTTTAGATAGAGCAAAAGAACTTATGGGTAAATTTGAAGGTTCTAGTTCAAGAGAAATTTCAAACCAAATCAAATCTGATTCAAGAGTTTCAAAAATTGAAGAACATGGTAAAAACAAACTACCTTGTGGAGATTTATCTGGAAAAGAAGTTATAATAGTTGAAGGAAGAGCAGATGTTATTAATTTATTGAAAAATAATGTGAAAAATGTTGTTGGAATGAATGGAACTCGTCTTCCTGATGAAATCAAAGAACTTGGAAAAACAAAAAAGTTAATTCTTTTTGTTGATGGTGATAGAGGAGGAAAATTAATTGTAAGAAATGTTGTTGATAATGCAAATATCGCAGAAATTGCAGTTGCTCCAGAAGGAAAAGAAGTTGAAGAACTTGAAGGAAAAGAAATTCAAATAGCTCTAAGAAAAACTGTTTCACCTAAAGAATTTTTTTCAAAAAATGAAAGAAATAATCAATCTTCAGGAAAAAATTCATACAAAAGATACAATTCAGGAGAGAACTCAGAAAAAGCTGAAGACATGGAAGTAACTTCTGAAGTAAAAGAAAACCTTAAAAAAATTGCTGAATCAAATAAAAATAGTGAAAAAGCTATTTTACTAGATTCAAATCTTGAAGAAATAAAAAGTGTTTCTGTAAAAGGTTTAGCAAATTCATTAAGAAAAATTAAGAAAAAACCTTCTGCAATTGTTATTGATGGAACTGTTAATTCAGGAATGTTAAGTGCAGCTGAAGATATAAATTGCAAGATAATTATAGCTAAGAATTTTGCAAGTGCTGATACTTCAATTGAACTTTTAAGTATATAAATCTATTCTTAAATTCCAGCTGAAATATGCTGGATTTTTTTATTTTTTTAATAATCTTTTTTTAACCACAAGATTTATAAATATCTATATCTATGTATACACAATAAAATATACACTTTAATAATTAAACATTAAAATAAAGAACATAAAAATTAAAATATTAAAATAAAAAAAATGTCAGACATATTCGATAACACAATACTTTGTAATAAATGTGGGAAAAAAATGCAGAAAGTATTTGTAAATAAAAATGGATTTAAATTTAGAGCAATGGTTTGTCCAGACAATAAATGCAAGGAAAAGATTATTCATCCAAAAGATGAAGAAGAATATGTAAAATTTAAAAACCTTAAAGACAAGGAATTTAGAGTTAAAATGAGATTAGTAGGAAATAGTTATGCTGTAAGTATTCCTAAGGAAATTGTTTCATTTATGCAGGAAATGCAAGAACTTGAAAAACATGAAAAAGAAATAAATGATTTTGTAAAATTATGTTTTGAAGACATGAATAGATTAAGTTTAAATTTTGGTATTTTTCAAAAAAATAACAAATTAAATAAAGAGAAATAAACTAATAAAATAAATAAAGAGAAATAAACTAATAAAATAAAATGACTCAAGATAAAAAAAACAATAATGTGGAATTAAAAGTTGTTGAAGCATTGCAAGATGATGCATATAAAGGTATTGCTAGAATAGACCATAAAATTATGGGTGATTTAAATATAAAAAGAGGGGATGTGGTTTCTATTAAAGGAGGAAGAGAAACTGTTGCAATTGTTGACAGAGCTTATCCTGCTGATGTTGGAGAAGGAATAATAAGAATTGATGGGATATTAAGAAAAAATGCAAAAGTAGGTATTGGAGATATTGTTAAAATTTCAAAAGCAGATGTTAAAGAAGCAAAAAAAGTTATTATTGCTCCAGCTCAAAAAGGAGTGATGGTTCAAACAACTAATCCAGGAGGATTAAAAAGAGGCTTGCTAGGAAGAAGTGTTGTTAAAGGAGATTTATTTATTATGGGAGGTGTTCAAAGAAGAAAGAAATTAATGTCAGAAGATTTTGGTAATTTAGAAGATATTTTTGGTAATTTTGAAGAATTATTTGGAGGTATGGGAAATCTCGGAGGTTCTTCACAACTTAAATTCATTGTAGCATCAACAAATCCAAATCAACCAGTTTATATTTCTGAAAATACTGAAGTGGTTTTAAATCCAAAAGCAGTTGAAGTTTCAGAAGAAAGCATACCTGATATTACTTATGAAGACATTGGAGGCTTAAAATCAGAAGTTAAAAAAATACGTGAAATGGTTGAAATTCCTTTAAAACATCCAGAGATATTTAATAAACTTGGAGTTGAACCTCCAAAAGGAGTTTTATTGCATGGTGCTCCTGGAACAGGAAAGACACTTTTAGCAAAGGCAGTTGCAAATGAATCAGAAGCTAATTTTGTATTAGTTAATGGTCCTGAAATTTATAATGCAATGTACGGAGGTTCAGAGAAAAAAATAAGACAAATTTTTGAAGAAGCTGAAAAAACTTCTCCTTCAATCATATTTATAGATGAAATTGATGCTGTTGCTCCAAAAAGAGAAGATGTTCATGGTGAAGTTGAAAGAAGAGTTGTTTCACAATTATTAACAATGATGGATGGTTTAAAAGCCAGGGGAAAGATAATTGTTGTTGGTGCAACAAATAGAGTAAATGCTGTGGATCCTGCTTTAAGAAGACCTGGAAGATTTGACAGAGAAGTTCAGCTTGGTGTTCCTAATAAAGAAGGAAGATTGCAGGTTTTACAAATTCATACTAGAGGAATGCCTTTGGCAAAAGATGTAAATCTTCAGGAATTATCTTCACTTACTCATGGTTTTGTAGGAGCGGATTTAGAATCACTAACAAAAGAAGCTGCAATGAATGTTTTAAGAAAAGTTCTTCCAGACATAACAATTGACAAAATAGATGAAATTCCTTATGAAGTATTAGAAAAATTAATTATTAAACAAGAAGATTTTAAAGAAGCATTAAAGAATGTTAGACCTTCTGCAATGAGAGAAGTTTTAGTGGAAACTCCAAATGTAAATTGGGAAAGTGTTGGAGGTTTAGAAGAAATTAAAAAAGAATTAAAAGAAGCTGTAGAATGGCCTTTAAAATATCCTGAAAGTTTTAAAAGAATGGGTATCAGACCTTCAAGAGGAATTTTACTTTATGGTCCTCCTGGAAATGGTAAAACACTTTTAGCTAAAGCAATTGCAAAAGAATCAGAAGCAAATTTTATACAAGTCAAAGGACCTGAATTATTAAGTAAATGGGTAAATGAATCTCATGCTGGCATTAAAAGAATATTTGAAAAAGCTCGTCAGGTAAGTCCGTGTATTATTTTATTTGATGAAATTGAAGCAATAGCTAAAAGGAGAGGTGGTGAGGGTAATGCAGCAATAGAAGATGCTAAAGTTATAAATCAATTACTTGCAGAAATGGATGGTCTAGAAGATTTAAAAGATGTTCTAGTTATTGGTGCTACTAATAGACCAGACATGATAGATTCTGGAATATTGCGTCCTGGAAGATTTGATAGAATACTTTTAGTAAATGCTCCTGATGAAAAAGCAAGAGAAAAAATATTAAAGGTTCATACACAAAAAATGAAACTTGCAAAAGATATTAAACTTAATGAAATTGCAAAAAAATCTCATGGATTTACTGGAGCTGATTTAGAATCCCTTGTAAGAGAATCTGGAATGCTTGCTTTGAGAGAAAATATTGATGCAGACAAAGTAAGTAAAAAACATTTTATTGAAGCACTAAATAAAATTAAACCAAGTGTTACTGAGGAATCAATTAAATCATATAAAAAAGTTGAAGACAATTTCCTTAAAAAAGCACAAGCTGCAGTTCCTGCAGGAAAAAGTTACTTTGGTTAAATTTATAAATTAAAATGATAAAGAGGAAATAAAATGGGATTTTTTAATGATGATTTTTTTGGAGGAGGAATTGATGATTTATTTAATCGTTTAACTGGAGAAGGTTTTACAGAAGTTACATCTGTTGGACCAGATGGGAAAAAAAGAATTATTAGAAGAGGTGGAAATTTTTCAGGAAATAAATATTTATTAGATAAAATAGAAACAAGAAAAAGAATTTATTTTATATTTGATTTTTCTGGAAAAGAAAATGTTAAAGCTGAAGTTAAAGATGAATTTACTGAAAATTCTTATGGAGAAAAAGTATCTACTGGAAACAAAATTCTTGAAATCTCAGATAATACAGAAAAAATTGCTGAGTTTCAATTAAATGGTAAAATGAAAACAAAAAATTATGAAAGTAAATTTAATAATGGTATTTTAGAGGTAATATTTAGAAAATGAAAAAATCTCAAGAACTCCAAAACTATGAGATGTTTGAAGTTATAGAAGCAAAGCAAGAATTCAGAGGAAAAAATATGGTTTCTGTTGCTTCTTCTGACATGGAAAGATTAGGAATTTCTTCAGGAGATTTATTGAAAGTTGGAAATAATAAAAAGATTATTTTAAGAGCAATTCGTATGGAAGATGAATTTAAAAGCAAGGTAGGAATAGATGGTGAAACAAGAAAAGTTCTTGGAATTTCTGTTGGAGAAGAGATAGCAGTTGAGAAATCTAAAGAAAAGATAAATGCATTAAAATCAATTGAAATTTCTGTTTTAGAAAATGAGAATATTCCTCCTGAACAAATGAAAGAAGCAATTATTCCAAGTTTAAAAGACAAGAGAAATGAACATATTTTTAGGCAAGCTTTTGGAGGAGCTCCTGTGTCTGTTGGACAAAGAACAACTATTCCTGTAAGTAATGGAGAAAAAATTGTTTGTGTGGTTTCAAAAATTACTCCAAAAAACTTTGAATACGGTATTGTTAAGCCATCTACAAAAATATTAATTTCTGATACTGTTGGACAAGGTTCAGGAGCAAATATTCATTATGAAGATATTGGAGGATTAGAAGAAGAAATTTCTAAGATTAGAGAAATGGTTGAATTTCCAATGAAACATCCTAAGATATTTGAAAAACTAGGAGTTAGTGCTCCTAAAGGAGTTTTATTAACTGGTCCTCCTGGAACAGGGAAAACACTTTTAGCAAAGGCAGTTGCAACAGAAACTGATGCTAAATTTATCTCTATTGCTGGTCCGGAAATTATGAGCAAATATCATGGAGGTTCAGAAGAAAATTTAAGAGCAAGATTTGAAGAAGCTCAAAAAAATGCTCCAGCTATTGTTTTTATAGATGAAATTGATGCAATTGCTCCTAAAAGAGGAGAAACAAATGACCAGGCAGAAAAAAGAGTTGTAACACAATTACTTGCTTTAATGGATGGTTTAAAATCAAGGGGACAGGTTGTAGTAATGGCTGCTACTAACAGACCAGATGATTTAGATGAAGCTTTAAGAAGACCTGGAAGATTTGATAGAGAATTAAAGATTAATCCTCCAACTGAGAAAGGAAGAAAAGAAATTCTTGAAATTCACACAAGAAACATGCCTCTTGAAAACAAGGATGAAATACTTGAGGAATTTGCAAATAAGACTTTAGGTTATACTGGAGCTGATTTAGAAATGATATGCAAAGAAGCTGCATTACATTCAGTTAAACCATATTATTCAGAAATGATGAATCTTGCTGAAGAAATGGAAAATTCAGGTATTGAAGATTCTAATTTGCAAAAACAGAATTTATCAAATAAAGAAAAAGAACTTTTAGAAAGAAGAGAAAACCTTTTGAAAAATCTAATTGTTAAAAAACAAGATTTTGTTTATGCTATGAAAATGGTTGAACCTTCAGCAATGAGAGAGGTTTTGATTAATCGTCCTAATACAAAATGGACTGATATTGGAGGTTTGGAAAATGCAAAAGAAAAACTTAGAGAACTTGTTGAACTTCCTTTAATAAGACCTGAATTATATAAAGCTGCAGGAATTCAACCAAGTAAGGGTGTTTTATTACATGGGCCTCCTGGAACAGGGAAGACACTTTTAGCTAAAGCAGTTGCAAATGAATCAAATGCAAACTTTATTTCTGTTAAAGGTCCGGAATTAATTTCAAAATGGGTTGGAGAAAGTGAAAAACATGTTAGAGAGATATTTAAAAAAGCAAAACAAGTTTCACCAGCAATCATATTTTTTGATGAATTTGATTCTATTTCAAAATCAAGAGGAAGTGGAATTGGAAATGATGCAAGTGAAAAAGTTGTCAATCAATTATTAACAGAACTTGATGGTATAGAAGACTTGGAGAATGTAATGGTTATAGCAGCAACTAATAGAAAGGATTTAATTGACCCTGGAGTTCTAAGACCTGGAAGAATTGATGCTCATGTAGAATTAAAAAATCCTGATGAAAATACAAGACTTCAAATATTGAAAGTTCATACCAAGGAAATGCCTCTTGAAAAAAATGTTAAACTTGAAGAGTATGTTAAGAAAACAAAAGATTGGACAGGAGCAGATATTGCAGCTGTAGTAAGAAATGCAGGAATAAATTCAATTAAAAGAAATTACAAACAAGAAGACTTGAAAAAAGTAATAATTACAAAATCAGATTTTGACAAGGCATTTAAAGAAATTTCTGAACAGATTGAAAAACCTCTTGTTGAAGATAACAATAAAGAAACTGCAAACAAACAAATTCAGAATAAGAAAAGTGGGAAGGAAAAAGTTCAAAAGAAAACTCAAAAAAAGTGATTGGAAGTTTTTCAAAGATTAATAGATTCTCTAATTCATACTTAAAAAAAAATACCAGGTAACCAAGGCATATCCTTCTTTATAATTTCCTGCTTTGCAATTGGTATGTAATAAAAAATTTTAATTAACTCTTCTGAAGTTTTCTTGGATATATGTTCCTTGAGATTTTTTATTAGGAGAGAATATCTCTACAAATTGTCATGTTTAAGCTCTGAAAGTTTTTTACTATTAATTTCGCATCAGCGATTGTATTTGGTTTTATTTTTGTAGTTAGTATTGCCAGATACTTAAAAAACAAACATTTAAAAATATGAAATTCCTACTTTCATACATAATGGAATTAATTAAACTCAGTCCAAGAGGACAAATTGTTATACCTATTCAACTTAGAAAAGAATTAGATATAGATAGTAATTCAACTCTTGCTATGGCAAAATCAGGAGATGCAATTGTTATAAAAAAAGTTGATGAAGAGATTTTCAACAAAATAAAGAAAAGTCTAGAAGACATAAAACACAAAAGAATAAAAGAGTGGAAGGGTGAAAGAATAGAAAGAAAAATTTAAAAAATCTTCTTAATAATAATTTCTATGAATATTGAGATTGATGTAAGTGGTGCGGATTTGTTCCATGAAAATTATGTAATATGTGCTTCTGATTCTCAAGGCATTATTCGTGGTTTTAAGTTTTCAAAAGAGATTATTAATAAGTTAAAGAAAAATTGGAAAAAGGGGAAATACAATAAATGTCCTTATAGTCCAAATGCAGGTAAATTTAAAGTTAGAATTTATCGGGTTGTTCTTCGTTATTTATTAAAACAAATATTTAAATTGAATAATGATAAGAAAGTCAAAGTTGTTTTTTGTAATGACTTTAAGGGGCATGAAAATGGGATCTCTCAATCATTAGAACATGTAATAACACAAATATGTAAAAAGAAATTAATTAGTATCTCTTGTTCTCGTTTAACAAATAATTCTGATGCCCATATGTATGCTTATATTATGAATAAAGATAAGTATAACTATCTTAGTTGTTTTGTTAATTTAAAACTAAAAGATATTGAAAAAGGGTTGATTTTTCATAAGAAAAAATAAGAATCCCAAGGGGTCACCGACCGTTGCCCAGTTTGCCCACTTCAATTAAATTAAAGTGTACGCCCTGGCGATTGGGATGATTATTGAAAGTTAAAATTGTTTATAAGTTTTTTGGTTTTTGGGAGTTAATATATTTATCCAGAATCCATTTTGTTCTTCTAGAAATTTTTAATTTACTTTCTGGTCTCCAATATGCAAGATATTATGAAAGAAAAGCTAGGAGGAAAAATTAATTTATTATAAGAAGTTTGCCTTAAAAAATTTAGATTCTACCATATCGTCTTAACATAGATAAATATTCTGGAGATCCAACTAATTTTTTTCAGGGTCAAGATTATCAAAATATCTTTGAGCAAAGTCGTAAGTTTCTTGTGCCCCTTTTACCCTTGTTGTTTTTAACTAATGTCCGAATTTTCTTGCTTTAGCTCTATCTACACTGATATGAAATTCTCCTGTAAAAATTCCTTGCATAAATTCCGGTAAAAAATATTCCTCAAAATCTTGTTCTGTCATAACAAAAGACACTGGTTGTTTATTTTTAAAGATTTATATTCTGCGGCGATATCTAATAAGGTCTTCCAAGAGGTTTGCCAATTTCCAAACATGAAGTACTCTTCGCAACAACTTTTTTTGTCATAATTTGGGAAAAATTATATTTCAGCCCC
>CAYWQI010000023.1:0-12211 GCA_964460535.1 Candidatus Woesearchaeota archaeon | reverse complement strand
ATACCATCTTCTAAGCCTCATCAACAACACCAGCATCAGTAATAAAAAATACACACTCACCATCTGGCAAACTAGGACTATCAATTAATTTTCCAACTCTTGAATCTTTTTTTCCTCTTCTTAAATACACTCTGTAAGTGGAATTATGAACTACAAAACCATTAGCAACATAATTTTCATTTTTTGGAACAGAAAAATCATAAAACAACTCTTCTTCTCCAGCTTTCTCTTTTTTAATATCTCTAATTTTTTCAAACACTATATTTGAATTTAAAAGTTTTTCAATAAATTCAATCTTTTGTTTTACTTGCCTATCTTGAATATTCAAATTCATTAATTCTTTAAATGCAAGAGTTAATTCTCTGCGATTAAGCCATTTATATTCTCCAGGACGAGATTTAATTATTGTTGAAGGTTTTATTCCCTGAAATTTCAATAACTGCCAAATATCTTTTCTCAAAATAGGCATCATCTCTTTAGTATAAGTTTCCTTGCAATCTTTGATTTGTTTTAATAATTCTTTCTGTTTATCTTCTGCTGTAAATCCTATTTGCAAATATTTAATTATATCTTTATTAGCTATTCTCAAAACAGAAATATTTTTTCTTCCAATGTCAAATTTTAAAGTTGACCTAATTCCAAACCTTAATAAAAACATCTGCAAATATCTTAAAATCTGTTTTTCTTTTTGTGAAATTGTTATCATTGCTCTGTTTTTATTGATATGTCCCTCAGCATCAACAAAACCCTTAATAAATCCTCCAACAACATTCTTTTTACTACGTCCTACATAATCAAGAACATTTAAACTAATAACTTCAAATAAACTCTTAATCTCTTTTGAATTAATATTCAAAGTATAACAATTCTTGTCTTTCATTTTACTAATATTTCCATTAATATTAAACTGATTCTTAAACATTTGTTGATAACTCTGCAAAATTTCTAATCTTTCGTCTCTAAATCTCAATCCCCTATCTTCAAAATTCCCATCACCAATAAAATATCCAAAAATTTGTCCTAATTGTGCATTAAAAAACTCAGGCATCTGTAAATTTTTATGTTTATATGTAAATTCAGGAATTAATCTCAATCTTAATTTTTCAGAAAAATGCTCTCCTAATTTATCAAATACATTGACATTTGTAGGATAAGACTGATTTAATACTCTTCTAAATTGTCTAGGAGTTATTCCAATTTTTTTGCATACTTCATTTCTAGTTATGTTCTTTCTTGACAACTCTTTACTTACTTTCAAACCTTCTTTTTTAGATATTTTTGCAATTTTTCTTAAACTAACTCCAGGTAATTTTTGTTCTTCTCCTTCTAAATCAATTTTTCCTGTTTGTGCAATAAAATCTCCTTTTTTTAGTTCATGAGCTTCTTTTTCAAGAATCTGAAAATTCTCAAGTGTGAAAAACCTATGCAATGGAGAACAATTTACTTGAGAGTTTGTAATAATATTAAATTTTTCCTTAACATCCGGATTAACAAAAACCTTATTTGATTCTGCATTTTCAGTATGTAAATTATAAAGATTTCCAGAAACAACTTTATCTTGTTTCATGTTTTTTATTTCTTTTAAACTTCCATCAGATAATTGAATTAAACTATCTCCTGTTAAACACGCGTGCCCCACTATGTTTCCACCAATTGCTGTTGTTGGATCTCCAAACATCTGAGCAGGATTTGACATAACTTGATTTGTTACATAAACTGCAATATTATGTTGTTCAGCAATTTTAGCTAAAGCATGCATGTATTTATTCAATTTTTGTTGTCTATCTGCCAATTGTCCTCTTCCAGAATACTCTGCTCTAAAATGAGCTGTTAAAGAATCAACAACTAAAAGTCTTATAGGTTCTCCATTCTTAACTAATTCAGTTATTTTATCTAAAAGTAACATCTGGTGATCTGAATTAAAAGCACGAGCAACAAGAATATTCTTTAATACTTTTTCAGGATTTGCTCCAAGTGTTGTAGCTATTTGTTTTATTCTTGCAGGTCTAAATGTTCCTTCAGTATCAATAAAAACACATTTTCCATTTGCTCCTCCTTTTTCTAAAGGTAATTGAACATTTACAGCAAGTGTTAAACCTAATTGTGTTTTTGAAGAACCATAAGCACCAAAAGCCTCTGTAATAGCACGAGATTCAACACCCTTGCCTCCAAGTAACTCATCAAAATTCTTACTTCCAGTTGAAATATTAACAACATCATCTCTTTTTTTTGCGTATTCTGTTCCTTCTTGAAAACCTAGTTCCAAAAGTTCTCTAGCAGCTTGGATTGCTTTTCTTGCAACAGAAGTACTAACTCCAGAAGCATCAGATAAACTTGCAGGAGACATAACAGCAAGACTCATTAAATCAAAAACCCCTGCATTTTCAAGTTTTGCAGCAACAGCAGGTCCAATTCCAGGAAGATCTGTAATTTGAGGTTCTTCTTTTATTTTATTTTTTGGAATCTCTTTTTTTCCCTCAGTGCTTTGCCCAGAAGTCTCTTTTTTTTCACTATTCTCTTCTTGTCCAGAAATTGCTTTTTTAATTTTTTCTGAATCTGAATCTTTTTTTATTGCCATACAATAAAAAACCCCTCTTTCTTTATAAAGATTTATATAGTAAAACATAGATATACTAATTAAAAGGTCAATTAAAAAACTAAAATAAAATCCAATATCAAAAATAAAAAGAAAACAATCAAATCACTCTTTCCTCCACTTTTAAAAGGCCCTCTAAAAACTCTTGAAAAAGGATAAAACAAAGAAATTCCAGTTATAGTAAAACAATCTGCAAGAATATGCAAACCATATCCAAGAACAAATGCCCAAGCAACAAGTTCAGAAAAAATAGAAATCAACAAACCTGCAACTAAAACAAAAAACAAACTATGAAATCCTTTTCTATGTCCAGCAAAGTATTGTAAAGGTCTTAAAAAAACAAATTTTCCAATTCTAGATTTTGAAGTATCTATATCAGGCAACATGGTTGAAAAAATAGCAAAAACAAAAAACACAATTAAAGAAACTTCAGATGAAAAACTATAAAAATGCAAAACTAAAAGCAAGGCAAAAATTGTTATTGAAATATGTGTCCTGATTAACATGATTATTTATCTAAAGACTATTTAAAATACTTTTCTAATCTATAATTTCTTTTTGTTTTAAAATATTGATATTTTATTCTAACTCCCCAGTTCTAATAAATCTTTATAAACTTTCAAGTAAATTAAATATTTTAATGGAAATTAAAAATCTTATTGAAACCCAACAACTTTCTAAAGAAATTCTTTTTAAACTTTTTGAATCTGCTGAGAATATAAGAGAAAATTTAGAAAATCACTCTCGAGATTTAAAAGGAAAAATTTTAGCTTCATTGTTTTATGAACCAAGTACAAGAACTAGATTAAGTTTTGAATCAGCAATGTTGCGTCTTGGTGGTCAAGTTATTGGAACAGAAAATGCAAAAGAGTTCTCTTCAGCTTCAAAAGGAGAATCAATAGAAGATTCAATTAGAGTAATAGAAAAATACTCAGATGTTATTGTAATAAGACATCCAACAGAATCAACTTGTTCAAAAGCTTCAAAAGTTTCAGATATTCCAATAATAAATGCAGGTGAAGGAAAAGGCCAGCATCCAACCCAGGCTCTTTTAGATTTATATACAATTTACAGAGAATTTAAAAAAATAGATAATCTAAAAATTGCAATTGTTGGAGATTTGGCTTCAGGAAGAACTGCAAGATCTCTTTGTTATTTACTTGGAAAATTTAAAAATAATGAAATAATTTTTGTTTCTCCAGAAAATCTAAAAATAAAACAAGACATCAAGGATTATCTAACAAAACACAACATAAAATTCTCAGAACAAGAAAATTTAAATCAAGCTTTAGAAGACTCAGATATTATTTACATGACAAGAATTCAAAAAGAAAGAATTCCTATTAAAGAGTATGAAAAAGCAAAAGGTAAATTTGTAATTACAGAGGATAATTTAAAATTAATAAAAAAGAATTCAAGAATTCTTCATCCTCTTCCACATGTTGAGGAAATCAATCTTAATATAGAAACAGAAAAATCAGATTCAAGGGTTGCTTATTTTAGACAAGCAGAGAATGGTTTATGGATTAGAATGGCTTTGTTAAAGATGTTGCTGGAATAAGTAAGATAGACTAAAATCTTTAATTAAAAATAATTTTCTTATAAAGAGCCCCTATTTTTCCTTTTGTTGTTCCCTATAAAAACGCATTAGCATATCTAGGGTTCCTGGAGGAGTTACACCCAATACAGAATGTACTTTTTGAAGAGCTTTTTGTGTAGCATTTTCATTATTCTCATCAATAAACGGAATTACTTCTTCCCAAAATTTTCTATCAGATTTCGAAAGTTTATTAAATATTCTTGATTCAACTGCATTATAGAGCCTTACTCTATTAAAAGTTCCTCCATGTTGATAAGTTCCTCCTGTTACAACCCAAGGCAATTTTCCCTCTCTAATAGAATTTTCAACAACCTCTAATCCACTTTTTTCATCTTTCATCTGCATATCAGTTATAATGCAATCATAATCTCTTAATGGCATTTCAATTAAACTAGGATCAGAAACATAATCGACCCTAGAATCAACAGCCAAGGCAGTTGCACCATTCTCTAAACTATCATCAATATAAAGTATTTGTTTTATTTCCATTTTTAATTTTTCCTTGTATATTTAATAAGAATCTCAAGTTTATAAATCTTTCTTTTTTGTTACTACCAAAAAGTTAATATCTTCCAAAAAAGAAGGCTATTGGTTTTCACCCTTCAAATCAACTCATCTAAATTAACATCTTCAATATTCTGAACAACAAGTTCAGGATTATTAAAATAAGTATTCATCTTAACATAACCAGAAAACTTTTTTTCTTCTCCAAGAATATTTTCTACTTGCTCTTTTGCTTTATTCTCATCATTTATTTCCCTGATTCCTAATTCTTGAAGAGTTTCATGAAACATAACTATTCTTGTATTTTCTGTTCCATCATCTATAACAGCAGACATTAAAGCTCTTTTTTCTGGAGTTACTTTCCCGTGTTCCTTGCATTCTTTTCCAGTTCCATCTTCAGTTGGAAAAACTTTTTTCTTGCATTCCGGACAAACTTCAAAAAATTTCAAAGGATATGTCTGAACAATAAATGCTCTTGTTTTTACTGCATCACCAATAGAAAACTCAACAACAGGTTTTTCTTCAACATCTTTCTTTTCTTTAACTTCTCCCATATCTTCTGAACTTATCTTTAATTCAGAAAAACTTCCAAGATGAACATCTCCTTGTCTTACACTTGCATTTGAAATTTCTATGACACTTCCTTCACCAATTTGTTGTTTTTCAATTAAATCAATATGATTAACATCCCATAAAACTGCTCGAGTATTTGAAGTTTCATCAGCTACAATTAAATTACACACCTTATTTTCTTTTCCATTTCTTTGAAAAGTATTTACTGGAAAAACTCTTAAAACTTTTCCAATTAAATTAACTCTTTTCATTCCATCAGAAATTTCCTTAATCTTGTATCTTTCATCTTCTAGATTTACTCCAAGTTCAGCAGCAATAACTTGAGCAGCACCTTCTTCAGAAATAAGTCCTGAAAGTTTGTTTCGTTTAGCTTCAACTTTTTTCTTAATTTCTTCAATATCTTGTCCAGAAGATTCTGCAATCTTTTTCACCATCTTTTCAAATTTTATATTTCCCATAAAAAAAACTATTTCCCAGACTTTATAAGTATTTTGTAACTTTTATGAAATTAATACCAAACACTAATAATTTTTACCCATATCCAAGCACAACACAAGATTTATAAGTAATCTAAAAGACAAATTTATATAGTAAACCACCTGATATTATATATTAAAATGGCAAAACCCCAAGAAAAAATAAATATAGGGAAATATGATAAAGGTATATTTTCTGTTTTAGTTTTAGGAATAATCTATAATCCAAAAGAAAAAAAGATTCTTATTGGTAAAAGAGAAAATGATCCTGATGTTCCAGAACTGACATGGAGTTTCCCTGGAGGCCGTCCTAAATATAATGAAGAACTTGAGAATGCAGTAAAAAGAGAAATAAAAGAAGAAACAAATCTTGATGTAGAAAGTCTAGGAAGCATATTTGCCAAAGTATATCCAGAAAAAAAAGATTTTCTAGCCATATATTATCTTTGTGAAAAAATATCAGATAATAAAGAAATTCCTGGAGATAATTTCTCTGAATTAAAATGGGTTTCTCCAGAAGAACTAGAAAAATATTTCACAACTTCATTTCATCCTAGACTTAAAGAATATATTCTGAATTTAAAGTAAGATTAAAAAGAAAAATTTCTACTTCCAAGAAATTAATAGGGTTCTTATCTACCGAAAAATTTAAATATGTGTTTTCACATAATATACATATGACAAATATTACTCTAGCAATCCCTGAAGATCTTCACAATCTCATAAAAAAACATTCAGAAATAAAATGGAGTGAAATAGCAAGACAGGCAATGTGGACTCAGGCTAAAAAAATGGAATTAATGGATCAAATATTATCCAAAAGTGAGTTAACTGAAAAAGATGCAAAAAAAATAGGAGAAAAAATAAAAAAAGACATTGCAAAAAAACATAATCTTAAAAAATGAGGGTTGTTATTGATACAAATTCTATTATCTCCGCATTAATAAAAAATAATCTATCTAGAAAAATAATTTTTAATAAAAACTTTGAATTTTTTGCTCCAGATCATATAATTTCCGAGATTTACAGGCATAAAGAAGAAATTCAAAACAAAGCAAAAATTACTCCTGAAGAATTTGAGATAGTGATTTCATTAATATTTGAAAATATAACAATTATTCCAAAAGAAGAATATAATAAATACTTTGATATCGCAAAAAATCTTATTAGTGATTTAGATGATTGCCCTTTTATTGCTTTATGTCTTGCGATTAATGCGGAAGCGATTTGGACAGAGGACACTCATTTTCAAAGCAAGGATAAAATAAAAATTTTAAGAACTTCAGATATGTTAAAATATATTAATTATTGAACACCCTTCAACCAAAAGCTCAATCTCCCACACGCCTAATATTATACAATTCACTTTACTTATCAGCCGAATGCTCTGCTCCCCTTTGGTTTCAAACAAATTTCAATTAACTTTCAGTTATCTTAACTCAACCAAAAGCTCTGCTCCCTCTTGACTAAGCAGTTATAATATTCTTTAATTTGCTCTTAGCCAAAAGCTCGCCTCATATCTTCTACAGATACAGAATTAACATTTTCAATTTCAGACAAGGCATTTTCAATACTCTCAAGTTCAACAGATTCATCTAAAGAAAAACTTGCCATAATTGATTTTAAACCAAATGCAACTGGTTTTTCTTCAAATTTGAGGTTCTCACCTTTTCCAGATTCAATTTTTTCCTTAGCTTTTTCTTTAATAGCTTCTAAATCTACATCCGGACTTGTAGGCATGATTTTTAATATTATTAATGCTGTTCCCATTTTCTAAACTTAATAACAAATAAGGTTTTTAAGTGTTTTGGGAAGGTTTACCTAGTAACACTTGGATTTCTACTTAATAATTTTCTTCTTTCTAGATTTAATAGATTAATTAGCATCTTCTGAAGTTTTTTTTCATAACTGTGCCTTTGAATTTTTTTATTATGAAAAATATTTCTGCAAATTATTATGTTTAAATCTTAAAGGTTTTTAATATTAATTTTTCTTTAATTACAGAGTTTGTTTTATTTTTGTAGTCAGAATTACAAATTACAGGAAAGTTATAAAATTACGCCTTATAGATTTTATCATGGTGTTGAAAATCTTCAAAAGAAACCATTGAATTTTTTTTATCAAATTCAAAAGTTAAAACAAAACTTCCAACATGAACTCTTTTTAAAAATTGTAATGGAGACTTAAGATTTTTATAATGTTCAATATCAGAAGCATTGACAACTTCAATAATTTTTTTCATAACTTGCTCATAAAGTTGCTTGTCTTTTTTAGAAAGTTTCTTTAAAATTTTTTTAAGAGTATCTGAATAAGCATACTCTCTCATTTTTCAATTTGTCTCCTCAGATCATTAATATCCTTAAATTTATGATGCTTTTCTTTTCTAATCTTTTGCACTCTTAAAATAAACTCAGGCCTTAATTCAGGTTCTAAAATCTCCTTTCCATAACTTTGAAGAACCATTAATAAAGCAGCTTCTCGGTTTTTCAAACCATATTTAGCTTTAACTATATTCAAAATTCTATTTTCATTCTCAGGAATATTCACAGTTGCAAGCACCATTTTATATTTATAGTTATTTGTAGTTTTTTACTATTATTTATAGTATTTTGTTGTTTTTAAGTGTTTTGGGAGATTTATAATTTAAAAAAATAAAAAAGAATTATTTATTCAAAGCCTCTCTAATAGCAGATCCAAACTTTTGTATAAAATTCATCTCTGACTTTGTTTTTAATCTCTCTTCTTCCTCTTTACGCTTCTTCTCAATCATTCTTAAAGTATTATTAATTGCAGATACTAGCATAAAAAACAAAACCAATCCAATAACAACTAAAGTTCTCATCCACCAAGCATCAGGACTTGCAACTAACCAACCAAGGCCTTTAACAATTAAACTCAAAAGTTTAACTTGAGCCATAATCACAGTCATTGCTAACCCAATAATAGTTGCAGTTCCAGAACTAAATGTTGAAAAATCTCTCATTATTCCAGAAAACTGCACAAAAAAATAAACCCATAAAATAATAACAATCAATAAACCAAGAGAAAATTGATAATGCTCACCAAATAAAACAATAAAAACAATATCAATTTTAGATAATAACCCTGTTTCTTCAGAAAAAACATAACTAATATATTTATTCTTCATAATAATTTTCTCTAATTCTCCTCCAAGATAATCCCATTTTCCATATTTAGGATTTTGAATCTCATCAATTTTATCATCAAGATTATCTAATCTTTGTTCAATGTCCCCTGCTTTTTCTTCAGCAGAATCCAAATCAACAGAAGAAATAAAATTGAAACTAAAAGTTAAACTAGATAAAATAAAAATTGCTAGGATGAAAAAAGCTATTAAACCTCTTTTGTTACAATTTCTTAACATGAATTATAAAATATTAACAGGTTTATAAAATTATTTAAACTGCGTACCTGATAACCAAGATATACTCTTCTCAATAATTTCCTATTCCACAAATGTAATAGGTAGTAAAAAATTTTAATTAACCTTTTCTGAAATTTTCTTGGACATTTGTGCCTTTGAATTTTTTTACTATTAAGAAATATTTTTACAATCTGTTATGTTTAAGTTCTAAAGATTTTTACTATTAATTTTTTTCAGTGAAAGTATTTGGTTTTATTTTTGTAATTAATATTACCAGGTACTAAAATATTCATAGTTTTAAATATGAAAAGAATTATTTAAATATCTTCATTAGAAATAATTCTCCAACCTTTTTTTTCAAGTTCATCAAGATTAATCTTATCTTCTGAAAAATAATCTACCTTAAAATTAAATTTTTGTAAAAAATACAACAAGAAAAAGGTTAAAGGAATATCTGGAAATTTTCCAAACTCATCAATTATATTAAACATTTTTGCAGTTGTTTTGGCTGAAAAATCTTTTTCATTTTCAGAACTAATCTGAATCCTTTCCATATCCTCTCTTAAGGAATTATATTTATCAAAAAACCTATCTAAATCAGAACTATTCTCCTCAAAGGATGCTTCATCAACTTTCCTCAAAACAAAAGCTATTTTTAATTTCTTTAACAGAAATATCCCATACCACCCCATTTTAATTTTTAATTCTCTTATTTAATTGTAAAATTAAGTTTTTTGAATCTATAATCTCAATTCCTTTGTAATTCTTAATATCAGAACTTTTGCAAATTAATATTTTTTCTGCATTAAAATTTTCAGAATTAATTACAAATTTTTCAATATCTCTTTTATCTACTTTTTTCCATTTAACTTCTCCAATAATCTTTATTTTATTTCTAGAAGTTATAATAAAATCTATTTCCTTCTCTGAAGAAACAAAATATTCTTTTCTTCCTTGATAAATCTCAGCAAACAAATCTGCAACAAAATTTTGTATCTCAAAATTAATAAGTTTCTGTAAGGTGGGCTTAACTTCATCAAGAGATATCTTCCTATCAGAAATATTATATCTACTATCAAGATAATAATAAATATTCATAAGTGGAGAAAAAAGCCGATAATAATTTCCTTTAGATTTATTTAATTTTATAGATTCAACAAGTTCCATTTCTTCTAAATTTTTTAGATATTGGATTATATGCGTCTGGCTTGGAGAAGGTATAAGATTTCTAGAATACATAATAGAGGTAAGTTCTTTTGTATTCCAAACCCCTGATCCAATCAAGTGCAATAAAACAAGATATTTCTGGCTTAATTCTCTTTCTTCTTCATTAAAAATTTCTCCTACCAAAGCAGTGATAATCTGCTTAGATTGAATAACCAGATTATAGACAAACTCCAAAATATCCTCATTATTATAAATCGGTATTAACCAAGGCTCTTTTAAAAAACTAGATAATTCTAAAATTTTTTCATTAAAATCCTTTTTCTTTAAATTGAAAAGCATATCAGAAGGTTTAATAAATTCTATTTTAAGGGGAGTAAAAAATCCTAAAACAGGAGATTGAACTTCAAAGATTTTTTTAATTATTCTCAAACTTGACCCTGATAAAATAAGTCTTCCTTTTGGATGTAACAAAGAAATTTCTTCTAAAATTCCCATATCAAGCCTTTGAAATTCATCAATAACCACTGTTTTATTTTTTAAAAGCAAATCTTTCACCTCCTTAATCATCTCTGAAAGAGAAAGATTTTTATTCTTTGAAATAACAGAAAGATCTTGTTTAATAGTATATATCTCTTTAAATTTACAAAGTTCTCTCAGTAAAAAAGTTTTTCCAATTTTCCTTCTTCCATAGAGCAAAAGCCAAGACTTTCCTTTGAGAATCTTTTGTGTATCTTGTCTTTTTATGATATAATCCATCTTATATAACCTGCATTATATAACTCAGGTTATAATAGTTTATAAATGTTTTGGATTTGCGTACTCAACTTAGTAAAACTAATTATAAAAAATAAAACCAAACACATTATCTAAAAAAAATTATCATAAAAATTATTCAAAACCCAAATCTCTCCAGAATCTCCTCAACAACATAAACTTTTCCTAATTGCAAACCATATCCCTCAGCAACGCCCATATCTGTTCTTGAATGTCTGTTCTTGGATACACTTCTTTTTCTAATTCTTAAGCAAAGGCATTTCCAATAAGATTCTTTCTAGGTTTTAATCTACCCGAATTATCAAAACACAAAAAATTAAAATTTATAAAATTATTTAAAATAAAACAAAAATAAAAAAAGAAAAATTCCTCTAAAAAATTAAAGAGGAAAATAAAAAAGATTATTCTTCTGCCTCTTTTTGTGCAACCTTTGCCCATGAACCCAAAGCACCCATTCTTTTACGGATAGATCTTGAATTTTCTTCTATTTCTTTTTCAGTTTTAGCATTCTTAATCTTATTAATAAGTACTCTACCAAACAAAAAGTTAACTACTATTGCAATAATAAATGCATTTAAAATTATTACTCCCATTGCAATAGCTCCAACTCCTGCTGTTATTCCTAACCAGACCAATATTCCTTCAACCATTCTTGAAACTCCAGCAATTAATGCTAATCCAATAGCGATTAAATTAGAAGTCATTTTACTAAAAGATGAAAATGATTCAAGTATATCTGCAAATGCCAAAACTAAGATGAGCATAACTGCGAGACTTAAAATTAAACCTTCCCATGTTTGTGCTGCAAGATCTGAAATAATTGTGGACAAAGTTTCTCCTAACCAATGTGGAGGATTGTAAGGATGTTGGGATGTTGATTGTGCCCAATCAAAATTATTGATATTTGCAGTTATCCATTTAGCACCATATAATCCAATAATTATAACTCCAATAATGGCAAAAATTGAAAGAATTACTTTCCAAACCCCTCCTCCAGTAGTATCTGCGTCAGCCATATTCTAAAATTCAAAACCCCCTTTCAAATAAATCTTTAAATTATTTATCTCACTTTCTTTTTTTAATAAATTCATCTTATCATCCTAAGCATTTCCACATTTAAAAACATTTCTCTTCTC
>CAYWQI010000022.1:9085-12738 GCA_964460535.1 Candidatus Woesearchaeota archaeon | reverse complement strand
AAAATGACAAAACAAGATTTAACAAGTTTTTTGAAAGAGAAAACTCTTCCAGTTGTAATGGTTGGTGTGGAAGGTCCTTGTCAAGAACATTTGCAAACAGAAATAACTCTCAAACCAACTCTTGCAATTAATTTAAGTGAAGAACATTCATATCTTGTTTTTGATACTCATGCAAGAGAAACAGATAAACTTTTTTTAGGAAATAAATGTAAGAATCTTCCTGAAGAGTATCATTCTGCAAGAGTTTTTATGAAAGATACTTTTCATTCTAAACCATTTTTTATTGGAACTTATAATCTAAGACATAGTTATGAATTATTTGATGAATTTAATGCACAATCAAGAGAATTAGAATTTTATGAAAAACCTGATTTAACTAAATTTGAAACTCAAGAAGATTCTGGGAATTTAAAATGTTAGTGCAAAAAGAATTAATTGAAAGAGTGAAAGATTATTTTAATTTAAATATTTATGAAACCAAGGTTTGGCTTGCTCTTTTGAGTAAAGGAGTTGCCTCAGCTGGAGAAGTTGCTACAATTTCAGGAGTTCCTAGGTCAAGAACTTATGATGTTCTTGAGAGTCTTGAGAAAAGAGGATTTGCAATAATTAAATTAGGAAAACCAGTTAAATATCTTGGATTAAAACCAGAGACAATTATTGAAAAAATGAAAAGAAATGAAATGAAAGAAGCACAAGATAGAATTGAAAGACTTTCAAAAATAAGAGAAACAGAAGAATTTCATAAACTTGATGAACTCTATAAAGGAGGAGTTGAACCAGTTAAAAGAGAAGATGTTTCTGCTTCTTTAAGAGGTAAGTCAAATATTTCTCATTATTTAAGAGAAATCTTACAAAATGCAAAAAAAGAAGTTATAATTTGCACACATGTTGAAGATATTACTAGAAGAATAAGTTTGTTTAAAGAAACTATACAAAGACTTCAATCTTCTGGAGTTAAAGTCATTCTAGCTTTAAATGGAGATGGGGAAATGATTAAGAGAATTGAAGAAAAAATTGGAGTTAAATCTAAGAAATCAGATATTCAGGCAAAGTTTTTTATTGTAGATAGAAAGGAAATATTATTTTATTTATCTAAAAACCAGGATAATGAAGATATAGCAATTTGGTTAAATTCAGATTTTTTCACAAATGCATTTGTAAAGATGTTTGAAAAAGCTGTTAAATCTTCTAAAAAAAATTCAAATACTAAAAAACAAAAAAAGTAAAATGAATTCTATATCAAAAGAAAGAGAAGAATTTGCTTTGGACTATCTTGAAGAGTGGAGTTTAAGAGAAGGGTTATTATAATAAAATAATAAAATAATAAAAAAATTAGATTATTGAAGAAAATTTAATAAGATTATATTATAAAGAGATTAGAAAATCATTTAAAACTCAGGATATTTAAGAGAATTGAGTATATTGATAGATTGCATGAACTCTTGTTTGAAGAGTATAATATAAACAGAAAACTGGATTAAAAAGTAATCAAGAGAGTCTTGTTAAATATATGAATACTTTAATAAGATTAGATAATTTATTAATAGAATGTCAAAGATATCTTAAAAAAATCAGTGATATTTTTTAGTAAACAAAAAGGCTTTTAAACCTTGATTTAAATTTTTAAGAGGTTTGATAATTTAAATAAAATGGAACATGAAGAAATACAACAGATGATATCTGAAAAAAGAAGAGCTCTTGAAGAACACTACCTTGGGGAATCAGATTCAGAAGAAGATTATTCTGGTTTAGAAAAACAACAAGCTAATCTTTTATCTAAATTATCTTTAACTAGAGAATTTGATATTCTTTCTAGATTACAATTAAGAGTATCTTCAAACACTAATTTTTTAACTCAATGTTCTCTATGTAATAGATATAAAACTTCTGATGAGAGATATGTTGAACTTTCTAAAGAGGATTTAAGTGTTATTGAGAGACTTGCAAGAGATAGAAATATTCCTCTTGAAATTAGTCATGGTATTTGCGAACCTTGTTATGAAAAACATTATTGTTTTTAGAAATTTAAATAAAACAAAGGTAATTGGTAACACTTGGAGTTCTTTTTAATAATTTTCTTTTTTCTAGATTTGATAAGTCATGAGAAATTTTAATTAATATCTTCTGAATTTTTCTTGGATAATTGTGCATTAATATTTTTTATTATTGAGAAATATTTATTTAACTTGTTATTTTTAATTCTTAAAGTTTTTTTTAATTTTTCTTTAGTTACAGGATTTGGTTTATTTTTGTAGTTAGAATTACTAGATACAAATCAAGAAAAACTTAAAATTTTAATTTAAGAATTTCTTAGGATTATTCTATTATTCTTATGTTTTTAATATTCATTTCTTTTATTTTTCTTTTATTGGATTTTTTATTTTTCCAATTAATTAGGAATTTTTTTATGTTTTGTTGAGGAATTTCTATAGAGTGTAATCTGTTGTTTTTAATAAAATATTTTTTATGAATCTTTTTGAATTTATCTGAGTGTATTTTATTGTTTATTTGTGGACCAATAAATAATATCTCTTTTTTTGGTTTCACACATAAGAAAAATATTCCTGATTTTTTTTCTTGATATTCAAATTCTGAATTTTCTATATCAAAGTATCTTGAAATTTCTTTTTTAAGATGTTTATAAAATTTTAATAATTTTGTTCCTGCAATATCTCCTTCTTGTTTTGGTGTTGTTATTTTAATTACAATAAATTGAGAATTTTTTACACAATCTTTTTTAGCTTTTTTAATATTTATCCTTTTTTTATAAAAAAATTCTTTTGAAGGATTTTTGAGAAATTTTTCTATTTCTTCTTGAAATCTTATAAATGTTTCTTTAGAAAGAGCAGCAACAACATTTCTTTTTTTGTAAGTTGGATCTATAAGAACAAAAGGAGAATCTAGTTTGGATTTATTCATTTCTATTAAAATTTCTGAAGGATTTTTATAGTCTTTTTCAATATCTAGAATTTTTTTGTTTTTTGTTTCTGGTTTTATTTTTTTCATTGCTTTTAAAAATTTTTCAAAAGTTTTGTAATAAATAACCAATAGTTCAATTGCATATCCTGAAAAACCTTGTATATAACTTTCAGCTCCATAGCAATTACATCCTCTTACAAAAGCTTTTGTAATTTTTATTTCATCAAGAAGTTTTTTTGTTTTTGTTTTTTTGTTTATATAATTCACATGAAGATATGATAAATCAGTTATGTTTTGTATTTTTTCATTTTTAGATATTTTTTTAACAGGAATTATTTCAAAAAATAGTTTTGGTGTTTTTTGAATTGTAAAATAGTCTCTTGAACCATGAATTTTTTTTATTTTTAATCTTGATTTTATTTTATTTAGGATTTTTTTAGTTAATTTAGGTAATTCTTTTTCAGAATATTTTTTATCAAATCTTAAGAATATATCAGCATCATATTTATCTTTTTTAATAAGAGTTCCTTTAGCAACACTTCCTCCAACAAAAACTTCTGAATTTATTTTTAATTCTGAAATCTTTGATTGTAGTTTTTCAACAAATTTTTGGGTTTCATTATTTATTTCTTTTGTTTCTTTTTCATTGAGTTTGATTTCATCCAAAACTTGTTTAAATATCTCATTTAGTTTCTTTTTTATCATAAATGAGTATAGAAAAAGAGATTTATAAT
>CAYWQI010000022.1:0-8985 GCA_964460535.1 Candidatus Woesearchaeota archaeon | reverse complement strand
TTTCCATTAAATTTATTAATGCATATTACTTTTAAAAAACAAGGAGAAAAAAATGCCACACCAATGCGTTCATTGCAAGAGAATTATTCCAAAAGCAAGTAGAGAATTATTAGAAGGTTGTAAGAATTGTAAGGGTCATTTCTTTTTTTATATAAGGGATGAGCAACTTGAACAAATAAAAAAACAACCAGTAGAACTTGCTGTTGAAGACAAAAAACAAGTTGAAAAAGATGTTAGAGAAATGGCAGGTATTAAAGATGATGATTCTCCAGTTATTTTAGATATAGAAGCAGTTAGAGCAACTGGAACAGGAAAATATGAAATTGATCTTGCTAATCTTTTTAGACAAGACAGGCCCTTGATTTATAAAATGGAAGAAGGAAAATACATAATTGATTTGACTTCTTTAACTATTGGAAGTAAGAAGAATAGTGAATAATTATTTTTTTAATAATTTAATTTTATAAGGTTTTGCAAGATTATTTATTTAACAATAATTCAATTTTTTTTGGATTTTTCTTGATTTCTTTTACAATTGTTGCAGGCCCTATTATAGTAATTGCACCGATATCTGCTCCAGCAAGTAAAGTAACAGCACGGGATTTTAATTTATTTATTGGATTTTTCTCATTTTCTTGGTTATTGGATATAACTGCTAATTCAATTCCCTTGAAGTTTTTTACATGCCCAATCATTGCCATTGTATCTCCAATAAGCCGTGTTTCTTCTTCTGGTTTTAAATGACCTTGCAATAAAAGAAGATGGTTTCCAAGAACAACATCAAGTATTTTTTTTATTCTTTCATTACTATCAAGATTTCTTATTTCAGAATAAGGCAGGAATTCTATTGAAAATCCTTTTAGTTTTCCTATTTTTCCTCTTTTTTTCTTGGTTTTGTTTGGCATTTTATTTTACTTTTTTTGAAAGTTTAAATATTGACTCATAAAATTCTTCAAGATTTTTTCCTGTTTTTGCACTTATTCCAACTGTATCATATTCTGGAAATGCTGATTCTATTTTTTTTAAATCAGCTTTTTTTAAATCTACTTTATTTCCTACTATTAATACAGGTATTTTTCTTGCTATTAAATTTCCAATAATTGTTATATTCACTTGATTATAAGGATTTTCAGTAGCATCTAATATGACTACAACCATGTCCATATCTTCAAGCCATTTTATACTTTCAACAACTCCTTGAGTTGCTTCTTTAGCTCTTTTTTTAGCTTCTTTTTTCTTTACTTTATATTTTATAAATTCTTCATAATCTATTTTTGTTGAAATTCCAGGAGTATCAATTACCTTGAATGTTAGTTTTTTTCCTTTATAATCAATTTCAACTTTTTCTTTAAATTGAACATTTCTTGTTTCATGAGGTATTTTACTTACGCTTCCCATATCTTCTCCAGTGAAATCTTTGCAGATTCTATTTGCTAAACTTGTTTTACCTGCATTTGGAGGACCATAAAAACCTAGTTTTAATTCTCTCTTATTTTTAAAAATTTTCTTAGATATTCTACTAAAAAATTTTTTCATTCCTTTCATAACCATAAAAATATATTGTTTTTAGGTATTTTAAAGTTTTGTGTTTTCAATAATGTTTTAAAATAAATTTTAGGAGTTGTTATTTTTTCGGGTTACAAAAGCTTTATAAAATAAATTTATTTTTACAATTTGAATTAAATGAGGTATATTCAAAAATGGAAGAAGCTAATGAACAAGCTCAAGAATCACCAGAAGAATCTGAAACTGAAGAAGGTCAAACTTTGGAAGGCGAAGAAGCTGTAGAAGCAACTGAAGCTGAAAAAGAAGAAACTGAAGCTGACGAAGATTCTGAAGACGACTCTGAGAGTGAAGAAGAAACTGATTCAGAAGAAAACTCTGAAGAATCTGAAAGTGATGAGGAATCTGAAGAAGATTCTGACGAAGATTCTGAAGACGACTCTGAGAGTGAAGAAGAAACTGATTCAGAAGAAAACTCTGAAGAAGATTCTGACGAAGAATAATTTTTTTAATCTTTAATTTTTATTTTTTTATTTCTCTTATTTTTTTTATTTTTATAAGTAATTAGCAATTCTCTTTTTATTTTATTAATCATTTCCTTTTTTAGGAATTTGATAAATTTATTAATTGAAATTTTTCTTGGATTATTAGCACCAAGATATTAGAGAATACAAATTAAATTTATCCTGCAAATTCTTACATTTATATTGAAATTCTTTACTATTAATCTTTCCTTAAAGAAAAGGTTTGAATTTTATTTTTATAGTTATTATTGCCAGGAATTTTTATACTTAACATTTAAATAATGCTCTTCTTTTATTTATTCATGGGATTAGGAAATTTTTTATCATTTGTCTTTTTTATAATTGTTGTTCTATTACTTGGAGTTTATTGGTTTTATCCTTTTTCAGATGTTGAATTCAATTCTTCAACAAAAGAAGGAAATTTTAGTGTTAATAGTTCAGAAGAAAATTATTCTGATATGCAGTTTTATTCAAATATGAGATATCCTTCAAGAGTAATTAAGTACAGGATTTCTGATTGTCCTCTTCAAAAAGAAAATGCAATGCAAGAGGCTTTAAGAATTGTTGAAAATCTCACAGTTCTTAATTATATTGAGGTTGATGAAAACGAGGAATTGTATGTGACTTGTGATAGTCAAAATGTTGTTAAAGAGAATTTATTTGTAGCTGGAGAAGGAGGGCCTACTAAGATAGTTGAATCAGGAAAATATAATGTTATTCTTTTTGGAGAAATTTTGATAAGAGAACATTCTGATTGCCATTTGCCTGCTGTTGAATTACATGAATTATTCCATACTCTTGGTTTTGGTCATTCTGATAATGAAAATAATATCATGTATTCTATATATAAGTGTGGACAAGATATTGGAGATGATATGATTCAAACAATTAATGAATTATATTCAGAAGAAACTCTTCCTGATTTGATTTTAAATAATGTTTCTGCTGTTTTAAATGGAAGAGAGCTTGATGTTGAATTTAATATTTTCAATGCTGGTTTAAAAGAAGCTTTTTCAGGAGAGGTTCAAATTCTTATTAATGAGGAAGTTAAATCAACTTATGATTTTTCTAAAATTGATATTGGACAAGGATATTTGGTTAAACAAGGTAATATTCTAATCAAGGAATTTAATGTTGATGAGATAGTTCTGAAGATAAACTATGATTCTCAAGAATTAAGTAAAGAAAATAATAGGGTTGTTTTGAAATTAGAAAATTAATTAAAAAAAAGAATTATATAATGGAGTATCTCCAGAGGGTCTTATAGTTCTTTTCCCAATTTCATTTAATGTCCTTTTCCAAGATTCTTCTTGAGAAATATCTATATCAAATGAAGAAGAATTCAAAATAGGAATTATAGTTATTCCTTCTAATGTTCCATTTTTTGTTATACCAAGATCAATATCTCTTATTAAACATTCTTTTCCTGTTGAATAAATGTCTTCTTTATCTTCTATTTTTTGCATATAAATAGGAAGAATTCCTCTGTTTAATACAAATTCCCAATCTTTTGGTTGTTTTGGTATTGCTGGTTTTCCTATTAGTAATTTATGATATCCTCTTGTTAATTCAGAAGATTTTTTTTCTCTTAAATGTTTTAGATTCAATTCTCTTTTATTTAATTCAGAAAATGTTGATGAACTTTTTGAAACAAGATAATTCCCATAATGATATTGAAGACGAGTTCCTATTTCAGATATTTTTTCATAATCAAGATAATGTTTATCTGAAGTAATAGAGTCTTTTTGTTTATTCCATACTTCTTCCATATTTGGACTAAGAATTCTTAAAATAATAGGAAATTCTTGCTTTTTCATACAAATTAATATAAAATTTAGTTTAAAAGTATTGTTGTGTTGTAAAATATAAAATAAAGAAATAAATAAATGATTTTTAATCATCAAGATCAAGTTGGTCTAACTCATTGTCAAGTGAGTCATCTTCTAAATCTTCGGGGTTTGTGGAAGTTTCATTGAAACTTTCTTGTTTTGGCATTTTTACCTCGTTTTTTTTATTAATTCTTGAAGAAATACTTTCTTTTTAAAGATTTGTGTTTTCTAGAATATAGATAAATTTTTTTATTAAGAAGTTTTAATAATTAAAAAGAAGTTTCTGTTCAGGATTTCCAAACAATTTGTCCTCTTTCAGGGCCAAGAGAAACACCTAAAACTTTTCCAAAAGTAAATTTTTCAAAATCATTTATAGATTCTTTTAAACTTTCAGGAAGGTCTTGGTAATTTTTCACACCCCAACTTTTGTCATATCCTTGATAGGTTTTGTAAATTGGTTTTGCTTTTTCTAAAAAATTCTTATTTCTTTTAAAGACCTTATGTTGGTTGCCTTCTATATCATAACCATAACATATTTTAAATTCTTTACAACCATCCAGGCAATTAGGTTTTGTCAAAATCAAATATTTTCCATTTATGCCTGTAGAATATTTAGCAGCCAAGGCATCAGTCCACCCTGTTCTTCTGGGTCTTCCTGTTGTTGCTCCAAATTCTTTTGCAGCTAATCTGATACCAACACCCTGAGTAAAAGCATCATTTGAATTTATCATTTCAATAATTTTTGGATCATGTATGTCATATTCAGGAATTTTTCCCTTTAAAGTGTGTGGAATTCCAAATTCTTTTAATTCACTTAAAACACTCTTTTTTTCATCAGCACACCATTCAAAGGATTTTTCTTCTCCTAATTCTGTTGGAAAAGGCCCTCCTCCAACCCTTGTCATAAATGGAAACTTGATAATTCCTAAAGTTAGATCAATCTGGCTAGAAGAAATACCTACTCCATTTGAAGTTCCATTAACAGAACAATCTGAACTAGTCACATAAGGATAACTTCCGAATTCCACACTTAATAATAATCCTTGTGCACCTTCTAATAAAATTTTCTTTCCTTGTTTTAAAAATTCATGCATGCTATTTATTGTGTCTTTAACAAAAGGTTTTATTCTTTTAGAGTAGAGTTTCAAATTTTTAATTATTTCATCTGTATTAATCTCTTGTTCAGGATAAAAATCTTTTACTTTTTCTATTTTATTTTTTAGAAGTTCTTCATTGTATAAGTCTTTTACCATAATACCTCTTCTTGCAATTTTATCTGCATAACACTGACCAATTCCTCTACCAGTGCTTCCTATGCCTTTTTTTGCCTGGGATTTGTGTTTTGCTTGATCTCTATGAATATGGTAAGGCATAATTACATGCGCATCCTCACTAATCATTAAATTTTCATAACTATATCCTTCTTTATCAAGTTCATTTAATTCATCATTTAAAACTTTTAAATCTAGAACAACTCCGTTTCCTAAAATATTGACTTTTCCTTGAGAATCATATAAGATTCCTGAAGGTATTAAATGAAAAATTCTCTTTTTATTTTCTAAAACAACAGTATGCCCTGCATTATTTCCTCCAGTACCCCTAGCAATAATATCAAAGTGTTTAGCAAGAGTATCAACAACCATTCCTTTTCCAGTATCTCCCCATTGATTACATATAACACAAACTACTTGTTTATTTTTTATAATTTCTTGAATATTCATTTTCCTCTTACATATCGATTTAAAAGTATATAAAGATTATTGTTTAAAATTTCTGTATCTGGTAATAATATTATTTTTCTTTTTTAAGATTTAATTGACAATAAGAGGTTTTAATTAATATCTTTGGGGGTTTCTTGGATAATTGTGCATTGATTTTTTATTATTAAAAGATATTCCTACAACTTGTTATGTTTAAGTTTAGAAATTTTTTATTAATCTTTTAAGAGTTTGATTTTTTAGTCAGTGTGATAAAGGATATCCTAAAAATTTATAAATGCCTTATTCTTGTTTTTAATAAGGAGGAAAAATAATGGTAGAAAAAGATATTGGTAAAATAAACAAGAACGACCAGACAGATATTGTTCTTAGAATTGATGATTTTGGTGGAAAACCTGGTGTGACAATTCGAGAATTCGTAACAAGTGATAGATATACTGGTTTTACAAAAGCTGGTGTTAGAATTCAGGTTGCAGATTTTCCAAAATTCAAGGAAATGGTTAATTCTATTTCTGAACAAGAACTTCAGGAAATGTCTCAACAAGCTCAAAGTTCAGGACAAAGTTCTGAAGAAAACAAATCTGACAATTCAAACGCAGATAAAAAACCTGCATCAGGACAAGAACAATTACCTGATTATTAATTTTTAGAATTTATTTTTTTAGTTTTTTATTGTTAGTATTGACTTGAATACTTTTGGAGCTTGCTCTGAATTTTTTTATTGCATAATAGGAATAGAAAATTTTAGTTTTTAGAATTTCACAACCAACCAACTAAAAGAGCCACTCCAACTAAAAATAATAGAATTCCTGCAATCAAATGCAGTTTTCTAATATTTCTTTCCTTCCATCCAGAAACATCTTCAACTTTTGCAAAACCCCAATACACAATTAAGGTTATTATAATCATTGGAAGAACAAAAAGCAGGTTGTAATATAAAAGCCAGGGAATTGCTTTAAGAATTCCTAATTGTGATAATAAACCTGAAGCTATTATGTAAGGTCCAATTGTACAAGGTAATAAGAAAATTGTAACAAGAAAACCAATAATAAAAGCTCCTGCAGGACTTGTGATTTTATTGATTATTTTTTTAGCTTTTGGTCTCATGAATAAAGGCATTTCTGTTCCAACACTTCCAGGTTTGTACATAAAATAGTCTTTGATATTTAATGCACCAATTATCATTGCTAGAATTGCCAATCCATTATAAATATAAATTGAATTTGTCCTTAAAAATTCTGCAAATGAATTAAATAATTGAATTATTATGGTTCCGTAAAACATGTAACCAATATAGATTGCAGAAATAAATCCAATTCCAGCAGTTAGAACCTTATGTCTTTTTTCTGGATTTTGCATTAAAATAGCTACGAGAACCATGGTTAAAACTGCAATTGCACAAGGATTTACTGAGTCTGCTAAAGCTAAGGAAGTTATTCTTGCAAAATTTGTTATGTCTGTTGCCATTTTATATTTTTATTGTATTAACATCCTGTTAAAGATTTTAGTTTTTCAATTGATTGCACTCCAGTATAGAGTTTTTCATTTATTTTCCATGAAGGAGTTCCTTTAATTTCTGCATTATTACATTTAGTCCAATTATTATTACATAAAAATATGTTTAAATAATCAATATTTTCTCCAAACATTTCTTCTTGTATATCACAATAATGACATCCTACTTGAACATATAATACAGAATTATCTCCAATACATTTTGCAGCCTCTTTTTCTAATGTTTCTGAATCTTCTGGAAAATTAATTATTCCAATTGCTAATAAAATTACAAAAATTATTATTGTTAAAGTCCAAAGTGTAGATTTGTTAATTTTTTTCATTTTATTTCAAAATTTCTATTTAATTTGATTTTATTTTTTTTATTTTGTTTTTCTATTTTTACAATATCTTTTTCTTTTAATTTTTTTATTGCTCTAGAGATTCTTACTTTGTTTCCTTTTAAATTTGATTGAAAAATTTTATTATTGTTCTTTTTAAGTTGTTGAATAATTTGTTTTTCATCTTTATCTAAAAATTTCATTAAAGTATTGATATTAAATTTAACTTTTTCTTCTTTTTTTTCAATTTGAAGTGAAAATAAATAATAAATTAAACCTCCAATGAATATTACTGACAATAAGATAAATAAAACAATAAAATTTTGACTAACCATTTTAGGACAACCACAAGATTTAACTTGTAGATGTTCTCCTAGTAATAAACTTAATGAGATTATAAGTGTAATAAAAGACAATGCAGAGATACATAGTATAATTAAATTAAATTTTTTCTTCATGGACAATTTAATAAATAGGTGTTTTTAAATCTTTTTATAGTTTCAAAAAAATGAAACTAAAATTAAATCTTTAAAATATGTTTTCAAAAAAATGAAACTATTGCTTAATATTGTGGTTGTAATTCATTATGTCCTATATGAATTATTAAATCAATGCCTTTTTCCTTAATTTCTAAAGGAGTATCACAAGCACCATAACAAGTATCAAGCCAAATAAAAAATTCCTTGTCTTGAGTATTTGTTTTTAAAAAATCCAGGATATTTGTAGAATGCATTTTCAAACCTTCTGGAAATTGCAATAAAATTCTTTTGAAATTTTTTTTATTAATTTCTTGTATAATTTTTTTAAAATCTATAGAATAATGTTTTGAAACATCTGAAATTAGGTTTGTTTTTTTCATTTTAAGAATTTATTTGAAAATTTTTTAAATTTGTTCAGGTTTTATTTTAAAATTCATCTTCTTCTGTTTTAAGATAACCTTTTTTTCTTAGTGCTTGTGCTTGGTTTTTTCTATATTTGAATAAAACATCTCCTTTTGTATCATCAAGTTCCCAAGGTTCTATAATCACAATGTCTCCAGGTCTTAACCAGAGGTATCTTTTTAATCTTCCAGGAACCCTGCAATTTCGTGATTTTTTATCATTACAAGAAACAAGCATTTTGTTTCCACCAAGTCTTTGTTTTATTAATCCAAGTATTTGAGGAGGTTTTGGAAGCTTGATTCTTGTTTGTTCTTCTGTATTTTCATTATTTGAAAAATTTTTCTTTTTTTCCATATTCTCTCTTGTGTTTGAGGGTTTATAAGTTTGAGGGTAAAATGGCTTTGTCTGGAAAGACATATAACTAGAAGTTTTCTAGATAAATGTTTCTTTGATATTTTTTATAGTATATGTAGATATTTGTAATTTATTTCTCTCAAGGTTTGAAAATCCTTTTTATTATTTTTATTTTTAGTGACTAAAGTTTAAATTTTCTTTTGTTTGTTAATATTATCATTTACTACTTTTGGTATTATATTATCATTTACTACTTTTGGTATTAGATAATTCTTGTATTTTATTTATAATTGTTCTCTTTAATAATTTTCAATAAATGTAATTTAATAAATAATGAAGAT
>CAYWQI010000021.1:0-13551 GCA_964460535.1 Candidatus Woesearchaeota archaeon | reverse complement strand
ATATTCAGGTTATGATGAAAATAATCATTCAATTTCTACTGATACTTATGTTATTGAATTTCCTTGAAGAATATTAAAGAATATAACATTCAAAAGTTTTTGTAGAAAAAATTTAGGAAAAATCCTGCTAAATGTTATACAAAATGAAACAGAGAAAGTTTCTAAATCTCAGTCTTAATTTTTCTAAAATCTCTCTTAGTTTTTAGTGGATTGATGATTTTCTCTTTTAATATCTTTTTATTAATTAGAAAGAAAATTAAATAATTTTATTGGAGAAATTATTTTTTGAATCCTAGTTCTTTTGCTCTTTCTAAGTCTACTTTGAGAAGAAGTTTGTTTTCAATCAGTTTATCTGCAACTTTTTGGTTTACTTCAGTTAAATCTCTATAAATCAATACTTTTTTTATTTTCTCAATTAAATTGTATTGAAGTTTATTAATAATAAAAGTTTTCAAATTTAACTTAGCAATTCCTCCAAATTCTTCTTTTCTATACCTTAAATAAGGGCTTTTAAAAATTACAAAATTATTTTTCATTTTTCATTAAAGGGTCTATTGAATTTATTTTACCAAAATATCCTAAAGCCGAAGCTCTACATCCTCCTCTACAAACAGAAACCAAATGACATTTCAAACAACTTTCTGGAACAAATTTCATAGTTCTTGCATTAATTAAAAATTCATTTTCATTCCAAATTTTTTTAAACTCATCTTTTAAGATATTTCCTAGATGTTCTCCAAGACAAACACAAGGGCGCAAATTTCCCTCAGGATCTATTGTAAGTTGATTCAAGCCCACATCACAATAATTTCCTATCATTTCTATTGTATCTTTATTTAATTTTGGTAATAAACATAATGGAAAACCTCCTGAAAATCCAACTTTAATCCCAAGATTTTTTCTTGCTTTTATTAATTGTTTATAAACTTCTAAAAACATTTTTTTAGTTATAACTAAATCTTTGTCTTTTTCCATTTCTCCTGATGCAGAAGGAGTTCCTACACTAAAACACCCAATACCTATTGAATGTAAAAATTTTGCCATTTCATAAACCTCTTTATATGTTTTTGGAAGTGCAACCATGTTAATATTTATTGCCTCTTTTCCAAAAACTTTAATTGCATTTTTTATTCCTTCAATGCTTTTATAAAAAGATCCTTTAACTTTGGTAAGCTCATCATTTTTTTCAGGATTATAATGATGAATAGAAATTTGCATATCATCCAATCCTGCCTCTTTAAGTGATTTTGCTCTCTCAAAAGTCATTAATTGTGCGTTTGTGATTAATGTTGTATAAATCTTTGCACTTTTACATTTTTTTATTAAATCCTCTAACCAATCTACTAAAAGGGGTTCTCCTCCTGAAAAGATGATGTCAAAAATTTCATTTTCAATTATCTTATCTATTACTTGGAGTTGTTTTTCCTTAGACATCTTAATTGCTTTTTTTTCAGAACAAAGTCCTTTCCAAACATTATAACAAAAAATACACCTCTGGTTACAACCAGAGGTTAATTCAAATTGAACTGCTAAAGGAGATTTGATTTTAAGATATTTGCAATTAGGTATTTTTGTATTACTATAAGCTTTTTTGAAATCTTCAAATTCAAGTAATTTTGTAGTATCTGTTTCCATCTTTAATTAGTTCCTCAAAAGACTTTTTATAGATTTCCTTAAAAACTAAATCAATATTTTTGCCTTCTTTTAATTCTTTAATAAATTGTAAAATGTTTTTTTCTCCATAAACTAATATTAAAAATTCTACAAACAAAGTAAAAACCTGATAACTCTCTTCTGACATTTCTTCAAAAGATTGATTTAAAATTTTTTTTGTTATTCTTAGTTGTTTTTTATATTTGTGTTTTTTCTTTTTATGTTGCATAAAGGTAGCCAATCCTTCAGATAGCCAAAGAGGATCATATTCATCATCTCTTAGTTCTTGATAAAATAAGTGGTTTATTTCATGAATAAGTGCTTCCTCAAATTTTTCTTTAGGCCATTTTGTTTCTTTTTCAAAAATTCCATAAGAAAAAATCACAATATTATCATCTTTAGTAAATGCAGAAACATAATCTGGAGTTTTAGAACCCCAAATATTCTCAAATTCACTTCGTGAATTAACTATTTTTATTTCAAACTTAGGAATATCAATTCTTGCAAAATTCATATTAAAATTATATGCTTGAATTATGAATTCTTTTTCATAATTTATATTAGAATCCTCTGAAGAAAAGATTAAACTGCAAAAACCTAAATCTGCTTTTTTTTCCATTGTATCTTTCCTTATCTAAGCAAAAAGATATTTAAGCAGCTAAAAGTTTTTCTAAAACACCTTCAGCATCTGCCTCACAAAAAACTTCTGTTCTTTCAGGAGCTTTTCCTCCAAGACATAATCTACAATTACATTGACAACTTTTACAAGCAGAAAGTTCGTTACCACGATAAACTTCTCCATCTGTATCTAGAGTCATGTTTGCACTGAAGACATCATATACTGCAGTTTTTGTATTGTATGTTTTCATACAATTTCAGTATTATTTAAACTTTTTAAATATTTCTACACTCCATTTTTAGAGTGACGGAAAAAATAAGTATTTTTTATTATTTGAATTGCATTATTTAAAGTAGATAAATTTATTATATTTTATTCTAAACAAAATTCTAATCCTCTGAGATTAGTATGAGATTCAAATTTTTTATAAAGTTCTTGTGAATAATTATTAAAATCTTGTATTAGTGATGAATAAGTATCTTGAATATTTTTTCTAGAATGAACATAATTATCTTTTGCCCAATTTAAGAAAGAAGATTTATCTTTAAAAGTAGTTATTATTGAATTTCCCTTTCTTCTAACATTGAGATAATCTAAAGGCTCTTGATTTAAATATTTTATCCAAGGATTATTAATTTGCTTATTTAAAGAAAAATCTATATTAAAAAAATCTTTAATTGTTTTTAATAATTTTGAAAAATATTGCATATCAATTTTAATTATTGAGTTATTGGATTTAAATTTAGATTAAAATCCATCACCAGTACTACCAGTCCCACTTCCTGGATCTTCCCATTCATCATCCCCACTAGAACTATCATCTCCTGAACCACTATCTGAACTTCCTGAATCACTTGTTGAAGAATCATTTGAACTAGAACTTCCACTTGAACCTCTGTGAGCAAGTGCAGCAGGTTCTGAATCATAAAGAATCTGTCCTTTGTTTGGTTCATTTACATCTGTGTATTGTAATGCTCCATTTGCTGTTGTTACAGAATATTCATTTGTATTATCTAGCATCGAGTTTTCAACTGAAACTTCCTTTCCTGTTCTTGCTTCATAAAGAGTTGTGCTTGAACTTCCTCCACTTCCACCTTCACAACCAGTTCCTAAACTCCCAAGAAGACCTAAAGCAAGTATTGTTGATAATCCACTTTTTTTTGATCTTCTTGAAAAAGATTTTGTTTTAGAAATTAATTGTGTTGCATATTTATCAATACCTTTTCTTCCTTGAGGTGTTTTTCCTTGATATGCTTTGTTTGCCATTTTTATTGATTTTTTTTAGTTTTTTTATTTTATAAATTTATTGTTTTATTTGAATTGTGTTTTTTATTAAACTAATAAAACAAGTAATTTAAACTTTATAAATCTTTTGGTTTTGTTGTTATTCTTTAGTGGGGGCATAAAGTGGAAAAGATTTATAATTTAGGGTTTTATTGATAATTTATGATAATTGATGCACATGTACATCTTCCTTTAGCAACTCGAAAAGGAGAATTTAAGTTGAAAAAACATACTCTTATTTCTACTATGAATCGTAATGATATTGATTATGCTATCTTAATACCTGACAACATAAAAAACTCTAATATTGGAGATTTATATAAATGCCTTGAGATAGCTAATAAAGAAAAAAGATTATTCTTAGTTGGAGTAATAGATTCATCTAATTTAAATAAACAAAAATTAAATTTAGATAGATTATTTAAGCAAGGTAAAATAAAAGGCATTAAAATTTTTCCAGGTCACGATCCTATTTCTCCTATAGACAAAAGATTTAATTCATTTTATAAACTTTGTATTAAATATAATTTGCCTTTATTAATTCATACAGGTAGAGGAAGTTTAAAAGAAAAAAACCAGGAATTTACCAATCCAGAGCATATTCTAAAACTAGCTAAAAAATTTCCCCATTTAAAAATAGTTGCCTGTCATTTTTACCCACCTAATCCTAAGGTGTTTTATAAACTAACAAAAAAACATAAAAACATTTTTTATGATATTTCTTCTCTTGCATTTAAAGAATATATTAATAAAATTGGTAAAGGAAATTTGATCCAGTTTTTAAGAGAGGTCATTAAAGAAAACCCTGAGAAGGTTTTGTTTGGAAGTGATTATGGCTGTTGCGGTATGAAGAATCATGTGGAGCTTATTAATTCTTTAAGAATTCCAGAAAGATTAAAAAAAAGAGTTTTTTATAAAAACTCTCAAAAGGTTTTTAATTTGGAGAAGTAATTCTATTGATGAAGCTATTTATGTAAAAATGAAAGAATAACACACGAAATATTAATTGAAAAGCATGTACCTGGAAAAACATGGGTTTGGAGTAAAGATATTTAAATAACTAAAAATAACTCTTAAAATGATAAAAATAATTATATTTGATCTTGGAAGAGTTTTAACCTTAAAAAAATAAAAATGATCCTTTTGAATGATTAATGAAATTAATGTTTTAACCTTTTTCCTCAAAAATCACTTCTTGAATTTAAGATGTTTTTTTCCAATATCACTTGAATATTGGTGTTTTGATTTGCATTTATTACAGTAATATAAACTAGATACTGATTTGTCTAGAGGTTGGTATCTTGAAAAAACTTCAACAAAATCTTCTGCTTTTCTTGGATGAGGGTTTCTTTTTCTTCTTAAACTACTTCTTGCACTTCTCCAGAGTATTTTGTTTATTAATTCTTGGATAGTTAAATAATCTTCTTTTGCTCTTCTATCCAGTTCTTTTACAAGTTCCTTGTCTAGAGAAACACTGAAGATTTTTTTCTCTCTTTGTTTTGACATTATAGTATCTAAGGTTTTTATGTTTTTAATTGTTTTTGTTTTATAAAAATTCCTAAGTTTTGTATCTGGTAACCAAGACATATACTTTTCAATAATTTCCTGTTTTACAGAGGTAATAAATAATAAGAAATTTTAATTAATATCTTCTGAAGTTCTTTTGGATAATTGTGCCTTTAAATCCATTATTAAAAAATATTTCTGTAACTTGTTATGTTTAAGATTTGAAAGTTTTTACTATTAATCTTTTTTTAGAGAATAAAGGTGATTTATTTTTATGGTTAGTGTTACTAGATACTAAGTTTTAAAGAAAAATACTCTATTATGATGAAATTGATTCTTTTGAAAGAAATTTAACTAGTTTCTTGTAGTCTTTTTCTAAATCTTACCCTTACATTTGAATAATCTGCTTGTAAGAGGTAAAACTCTTTTTATAGTCTTTTATTCTTCTTCCTTGTCTTTTTTAACATCCCATTTAGAGATAATCATAATTCCTAGAACAGAGACAAGAGTAACAATTATTGCAGAAATTATTTGAACATAAATTTCATTTCCTTGTAATTTAGCAAGTTGAATTATCAAGTCAACTCCCTGGGAAATAGGTTCTCTCCAACTTAAAGCAATTAAAAAACCAAAAGCAGCACTTATAGAAACAACAATTTGTTTTCTAAATTTATGATGAAATTTTTTTGTGTATTCAAGAGTATTTTCAAAAATACAGTTTTTATCCTCTTCTTGTTTTTTAGGTTTTTTTGATTTGCTTTTTGTTTTTTTCCCCATCTTCTTAATTAAAAGATTGTTTTGTTTCTTTTAAATTTTGTGTTTTTGAATAGGAAAGAATATCTTTTCTCTCTTTATTGGAAGGGTTTAATATCTTATCATTAGAGAGTTTTTTAACATTGTCTTTTGAAATTAAATATCTACAAATATAGAAAAAAGAAACTTGTGAAAAAGAAGATGTCTTGGTTACTAGGTATGTTTTCAATATCTTATATATCTTAAGATATATTCACAATAAAAGATATTGACAAAGAATAAATTATCTTTTTATTTTAATAAAACATGAAGGTTCAAGATAAATTAAATAAAAACTTCTCTTGCTTATAAAAAATGGCATTTCAAAATTTAGAAAAAAGAGCATCTGAATTTTATGATAATTCTGTAATAGAATGTTTAAGAAAAGATATCCATCCTATTGGATCAACATTAAATATTGGAGAACATGTTTGGGATGTGGTGTGTGAGTTTGATGAAAAAAAATACTCTGATGGTTCAAGAGTTCCTGTAGATGGAATATTTGAGATAAGTGATAATGAAAGAAAATATTATGCAAAAATAGATGAGAAATTCTTAAAAAATGTTTCTAATTTTAATGAAATTGAAAAGGTTTCTTTGAATTTTGTTTCTCCTGAAGCAAATGCAGAAACAATTAAAGCAAAAGTTATTAGAAATGAACACGGAGGCTCAGGAGGGAATGCTGCAATTGCTCAAAGAGCTTTTTTAAATTATTTAATCTTTAGAATTGGAAAAAAAGAGTTTCCAGATAAAAAAAAGGTTTTGAGCAAATTAAAAGGAATTAAAGTACTTTATTCAGGCATAGATTCAATAACCAATGGGTTTGAACAATATTACAGGGACAAGGGATTAGTAACTCGTGGAGAAAAAAATACTTTAATGATTCTTCCAAAAGAATATCAAGTTCCTATGAATTTTATTTTTGAAACAGGTAGTAAAAAAATATTAAGATCTCCACAAAAACATCTAGATTACAATGGAATATTTCAAGAGCCTCTTTCAAGAACAAATATGGAAGGTGTAGGAAGTATTTTTTTAAATAGTGTAAAAAATGAATATTTATTTCAGGAAGCTCTTAAATTATACAAGGAAAGTAGAATAATCAAGGGAGGAGCATTCACACATTCTTCTTTTAATTCTCAAGAAGACTTAATTGAAAATAGATTATTAAATAATTTAGAGGTGATTGCAGAAAATAGAGAAGAAATAGGATACATGGCTGGGAAAGGATTGTATGGAGGTTTAGATTCTTTAGCTAAAAAAAACAATAATTCTAATCTAGTGATTTTTACTACACTAGATAAAAGAGGAATAATGGCTTCATACTATCAGGAAGGTGAAAGGTCTAAGGAAATTGTTTCAAATCCTTTGATAACTCCTGAAGAAAACCATAAACCTGAATTTACAGGAGCAGGAGATACTGCATTAGGAGTAGCAATGATGGGGCATATTCTGGGATTACCTGCAGAATACACAATTGAACTTGCCAATGTTTTTGCACAATATAGAATAAATACAAATGGAATTCATACTTATGCAGATGAATTGCATGGTGAAATAAAAAATAATAAAAAAAATCTGAGCATAGAAAAATGCCTAATAGATCCTGCAAGATAAAAATGTCAAAAAGATATAGAACATCTTATCAAAAAATAAAAGACTTTTTAGAAGAAACAGTTTCTTTAATAATTGTTCATGCTTCTAGTGAATGGGATTGGCATTCTGTCTCCAGAGAACCAATACAGAATTTAATAGATTTGCAAGGATTTGCAGATAGTATCTATGAATTTACTGCTAATCATCAATCTTTTTTAAAACATAATGGAATTTATATAGATAATAATAAATCTCCAGGAGACTATCATATAGAAAATCTTATTGGAAAAAATTATGTTCTTGTTGGTGGAAAATTAGGAGAGTGTCATAAAATAGCTTTTGATTCACTTCTTTGTTCAGGATCAACAAGAGAAATTAGAATTCATCTTCCTTCTTTTGCAATTTATGACCAATATGAAGACGATGATGGAATTACTCTTTCTAAAATAGTTTCTTCAAGAGATCCGAAATTTAATTTTTATGAAAAAAGTTTAAAATCAATGTCTTATGGCCTTGGTTATGAAATCTATATTGATGATAGAAAAAGATTTTTTGAAAGTGAGGGGAAGAAACAATTAAGAATTTGGTCTGAACCAGAAAAAATGCTTAATTACTTTCAAAAATAACTTTAGAAAACAAGAGTATTTACAAACAATATCTTGAATAGTGAAAAAGTTTTTATATTCTTGAATTGTTTTATAATTAGGTAAATATAGATAAAATGTCAGAAAAACCTGAAATAAGTTATGAAAGAGGTTATGTTGTTGCAAGAGACATTCCTGTTAATCTAGAAAGAGGAATTGTATCAGCACCTGCTTGTTATATAACACTAGAGTGCAGGAAATATAAAAATGAAATCCTGTTTTCTAGTAAGGGAAATGTTGTTAGTGGAAAAAGTATAATGGGTTTGATGACTTTAGAAGCTGAAAAAGGATCTAGATTAAATGTTTTGGTTCAGAATCTTCCTGGAACTAATCCTAAAAGAATTGCTGAAAGACTTTATTCTGGAATTACCTCAATGAGTGAGAACCCTGATTTTGATAGAAATCCTGACTAATTGTGTTTTTTAAAAGAAAATTGGTTTTTTGATCTAAAGTTTAAAATAACTATATTTTTAAAACCTTTTTGATATGTTTATTTATGAAAAATGCTTCCAAATTATGTAATTGGATTAGAAAAAACAAGGAAACAACTTTTTTGGGAATTATCTTAATCTTTGCATTTTATTTAAGAATTTATAATCTAGGAGTTCCAAGTTTTTGGATTGATGAAGCAATCTCAACAACAGCTTCATTGAATATTCTAGAAAAAGGAGTTCCAATATTTGATTCAGGAATTCTTTATTCAAGAGCATTGTTTTTTCATTATTTTCAAGCAATGTTCCTTTTAATTGGAAAAATATTTAATATGGATTTTTTTGCAAGGTTTTCTTCTGTGTTTTTTGGATTATTAACAATTGTTTTAGGTTATTTTATTGGAAAAGAATATTCTTTAAATAAGAAAAAAGCATGGATTTCAGGAATTATTGTAGCCTTATTCTTTGGAATTTTTTCTTTACAGGTTTTTTATTCAAAACAAGCAAGATTTTATCAATTATTTCAGTTATTGTTTTTTTCTTGTTTGTTTTTTTTATATAAATCAAAAGAAAATTCCAAGTTTCTTTATGTTTCTTTAATCTGTTTTTTTATTACAATTAATACTCAAATACAAGGCCTGGTTTTAGCACCTTTTTTTGTTTTGCATATTCTGATTTATTCTAAAGGTAAATTAAAGTATCTTGCAATTCTTCCTGTAATTCCTCTTATAAGGAATTTTTTTCCTGTTCTAGGATTAACTCAAGTTGCTTCATCTGGTTTTTCAGAAAGCACACAAGTATTTTTCTCAAATTATTTTAAGAGATATTTTTCTTTTACGAAAAATATCTTGTATTTTGTTATACTTTCTTTTCCTGGAGTAATTTGGAGTTATTTAAAAAATAAAAGATTAACTTTATTGATTTTTACACCTTGTTTTATTGCATTTTTAGGAATATTAAATCTCCAGGTATTTGCATTTAGATATTCTTATTTTTTCTTTTTTATAATAATACTTTATTCTGCTCTTTTGTTTTGTTTTTTATATGAAAAATATGGTAAAAGCATGTTTATTCCTTTGATTTTGATTTTATTAATACCTTCTAATTTATTTTTTCCTTTGACATATGGAACAGTATTAAAACCAATAGATAGCCAGATGTTTGATTCTTCTGCTCCAGTAATAGAGTACAAGAACATACCTGAAAGTCTTTTAAATGAATTAAAAAAAGACAATACAAAAATAATCACATATTTTTCACCTTCTGTAGAGTATTATATTAAAAAACCAGATTATGTTCTGCCATTTTCTATGGACGGTAGGGGAAAAGATTCTATATCAAGAAATAATTCAGAAGGCAAGAGAGTAGATGTTTATTCAGGAGCTTTAATAATAGAAGATATAGAAAATATATTGGAAACTGAGGGAGAATTTTATTTTATTGCAAGTAGTTATGCTGTTTCAAAACTAAAAGGAAATCAAACAAATAATATAAATTATGCAGAAGAAAACTGCATAAAAAGATATTCAGAAAGAACTTTTAGAGTTTATTTTTGTGAGTGATTTATTCTCTAAATTGTTTTAAAATTAGGAATTTTTTGATTAATTTTTAAATAACATTAACCAAAATTTCTATAAACAAAAAAATTAAAACTTAAATAATCTTTCATAACTTGAATGGTCCATCCAATTCAATAAGACTGCAACAAGTTGAATTTCTTCTTCATTAGATAAAGAGTAGAGCATTCTCCAAGCAGAAGGTAGATTATAAATCCAAAGATTGTTTATTTGATATTTTTTAATTAATTCTTTTGGAATAAGTTTCTTTTTTACATTTCTTCCACAAAATGCATTTTGTTTTATATCTCTTATTGCCTTAATCAAAGCTTTTTTTATTGGATCTTTATCAGAAAGTTCATTAAATGCTTTTTCAAGATTTTCTCAGATAAATTTTATCTTATGAGGTTTCATTTTATTCAAATCTTAACTTCAGGCATATTTTTTACTTTTTCAGAGAATTCAGGATTCCAAAGATATACTACATAGCCTTCTTTATCATAAACTATCTTATAAATACTCTCAAGATATTCCATTATAACCTGGAAAGTTTGCCACATAACTTTTCTAGGAAGTTTTCTAAACAATTCTGTTTTTTTATACTCTCCGCTATGTTTATCAATAAATTTTTCCACCATTAAAACTGTTTGCAATGTAGGACTTCTTATATTTGATTTTCTCTTTAATAATTGCATACTCTTACCCTTTAAGCAATTTTATTAATAATATCAATTGATATTACTTTATAAATCTTTTGTGTTGTTTAAAAAAGGTCATTTTTTGCCCTTTTTTGTAATAGAGTTATTTGTTCAAAATAGCATTCTGGATAATAAGATTTAAAAACTTTTTATTATTTATAATAACAATAGAATAATGGGGAGTAGTATTCTTTATGAATATTGCTCCCTCCTTTATTTTTTAATTTTAAAAATTAAAGTAGTTATTTTTAATGATGTTCAAAATTTTAATGGTTCTTTAAATGTTCTTGCCTCTTTTTTACTAAACTTCATTATACTTATTAATTCTGGAGAGAAGAATAAAATAGAGTAAGGGTCTGCAAGACAACCCGGGTCTAAGGGAGAAGTAATCAGAAAATCTGTTCTATTCACAAGTTATTTAAAATAGAAGAGATTCTAAGCAATGAAATAAGAAAAGTTGCTGAAAATCTAAAATCAAAAAATAAAGAAAAGACAATTAGAAATGTTTATGATTTTTTGATAGAACAATACGAAGGACATAGAAAAAATATAAGTATAAATTCTTTGAAGCAACTTTTTAAATATAATATTGATGAATTATTAAGGAAAAAACAATTTTTGTGGTGTTATTCACAAAATTTGATTCTAAAGATCTTGTTAATAAACACAGAGCAATTTAAAGAGGAAGATATCAGAATTAAATGGACAATCACAAAAAGACTAACAATTCATCAGTATATTGAAATTAGGAAATATAATTCTTTGTATAGATTAGATCCTTTCTATGAGCAATTTGGGGACTTCTAATTATTGTTGATATCATAAGAATTTAACTAAGTCTTTTAAGTTAGGAGCGAAGCGGAGCAATTTAGTTTATCTAAAATCAAATATTCTCAAGCAGGACTTTTGATTTTCCAGCCATTAATATTGAATCCACCCATTTTATCAAGAACATGATTTGTCAATATTTGATATTCTTTCATCATTTTTGATTTGTCCGCAATATTGATGGCCTTCAAATACATTTTAGAAAATTCTGCATCTGGGAAATTGCCAACATGATATTTTTTCTTATCTTTTTCATTTACAAGAAAACGTCTTAACTTATGAGCAGGCATAGAATCAAATTGCAAAAATTTCGCATAGGTTTCAAAGAGGTCATTCAAATCATTATATAAAACAAAAAAGAATTCTTTTCCATCTGCTTCAAAAACTTCTTCTAAATTATCGAGCATATCCCAAATATGATATTTTGCCAATTCTATTTGAATTTTGTTTTGCTTAGGATATTTTTTGACAAGATATTTTCTTGAATTTTTTATTAATTGTTTTAATTCTCCAGTCTTGTCAAAAAGTACCTTTCCAGTGCAAAACATATGGGCATTAATTCTTCTTCTCTGTTTGTAATCTTCTTCAGCATATTCATAATGCTTTTTGACTGGATTGGCAAAATATTCAATTAAAATTCCATCGATAATTTCATTACCTCTTTCTCTCCAAGGGGTTTTTGAATCTAAAATGATATGAATATCAATATCCGAATGTTTGCTTGGATTTCCAGTTATATAACTACCGCAAACAATCGCACCTGTTACTTCTTTTTTGTTTTCCCATTTTTTAAGAAATTTTTGCAAAGCAATTTCCCATTTTTCCATCTTAATAATAGGTCCTTTTTTTAAATATATAAATGTTTTTGCGCACAAGCCAGATAAACCAATTTCATTTAACATCGGGGATAAGGAAAGTTCTTCTGACCTCGAGACTGGAGCGGAACCTCACAGGCTCGAGCTGGAAGAAGAATTTGGGTGGAGAAGTCAGCAGGACTTCGGAACTCTTTATCCCCTGTTCAACTCTCCCGAATACTTGCAGGGATTGATTTTTAATGCAATGTTCCGAAGGAAAAAATCAAAGTCGTGAGCCATATTAATTTAAAGAGGACACTTTAGGACGGTGGGTTCCGTCTGTAAAACCCATCAAATAAGAGATGTGTGTTTTTTTTGTTTCTTTTTCTTAAAAAAAATAAATTTTTTGGGATGGAGAGACTCGCTTTTGCTTCTTTTTCTAAAAGAAGAAAATTTCATTATATTTCAAAGTAAAAGATGTGCTATTAATCAAAAGATTCTAAGAAATTGTTTATACCTTCTTTCATTTTAGAAAAATTAATATAATCATGGGTATTGTTATCTAATTTAATAAGATTATAATTATTTATTTTTCTTTTTTCTAAATATTCAAATAATTCATCTGAAGAAATGGTTGGATCTCCTTTATTATGAAATAAAAGTGTAGGACAAGAAAATTCTTTAATATATTTTTCAATCTCAATTCCATTTTCCTTACACCATTCTATAGGTATTCCTAAGAGTACAATGAACTTTGGACTTATTTTTTTCTCTTTGATAGCTTTAAGGGTTAAAATACAACCTAGAGATTTTGCGATAATCCCAAATTCTTTTTCATCATTCATTATTATCTTTAGGTGTTCAACTTCGTGATCTAAATCCATGATATCTTTATTGTTTGTCCAATGTAAATATTCAATCATTTCTATTTTTTTAAAATTATTAATTAAACTATTCTTTAAATCTCTTGCCCATTCCTTATTAGAAATGTGGTTACCTGGTAAGATATATAACTTCATTCTATATGCCTCAAAATTTTATTTTTTATACCTTCTTCATCAAAACCATATTCATTTAATAAACTTTGTATTGATCCTGAAGTTCCCTTATCAAAACCATGGGAGATAATTTTGCTTGGGATATTTTTTGG
>CAYWQI010000020.1:0-13776 GCA_964460535.1 Candidatus Woesearchaeota archaeon | reverse complement strand
GTTTTTAAACATAACAAAGTTTAAAAAAATATCTTAATAAATCTTGCGATTATGCATTTATATCAGCTAAATAAGTAAGGCAAGATATATACTTTTCAATAATTTTTTGTTTCACAGATACAATAAGTAATAAGAAATTTTCATTAACATATTCAGAAGTTTTCTTTGATATATGTGCCTTTGAATTTTTTACTATTAGAAAATATTTCTATAACCTCTATGTCTAAACTTTGAAAATTTTTATGATTAATTTTTTTCAGGGAAGACATTTAGTTTTATTTTTATATTTAGGATTACCAGATACTAAAAGATGGAATTTATCTACAACCTTTATTTTAAATCCATTAATTATAAAATAAAACCTGAATTTTTTGTATTTTATCTCTCTAATTGCAACATTCCCAGCATTTCCAATAATCTTTTCTTTTTTTGGATGGTCTTCAAGAGTCTCTAATAAATCAATAATTTTGTGTGCTTCTCCTTTAAATTTTTTCTTTATATTATTAAAAAGTAAACAATCTATTTTGACCTTGGCCATTCTTTCTCAAGCTCCTTTCTTGCTTTATCTATAAAAATACTATCAATTGATGATTCTAAAAACTGTCTCAATTGCTCTTTAACAGCAAGATTATAAATTTTCCTTAAAATAACCTTATAACTTTTATTCTTAGATCCAAAACTAGATATTTGGTCTTTCAAAGATTTGCTTACTTGAATTGTTGTATTCTTCATCTATATTATACATAACAAACATTCAAGAGAAATAACAAAATTAAATATTCTCAAACCTCTCTTCTATCCATTTCATTCAAAAGTATAATAATACTTTGAGAAGCAAAATACATTTTAGGACCAAGTGAAATTTCTTTAACATTTCCACTCTTAACAAGTCTTTTTACTTCTTTTTCAGGCAAACCATCCTGGTCTCCAATAACAAAACCCACTTCATTGTCTTGAGAAAACTCCAAATTCCGAATATCTTTTCCTTTTTTATCTAAAATAAAAATATCTATTCCTTGTTCTTGTAAATCAGAAATAACATTTAAAAAACTTTTTTTCTCAACAAAAACCCCAGGAAAAACTTGTTTTTTCTCATCTTCAGATTTCATATTAGAAGATTTATATAAAACCCTTTTAAGCAAACCTGCAACATCTTTTTTACTAATATCTAATCCAGAATCAAAAGAAATTTCAATATGCTTAGGACTTTCAGGAGGCCCATAAAAAATCAAATGAATCTTAACATCTTTTCTAATAGAATGAGAAACAAACAAAGAAGCAATTATAGAATGAATTGCAATATCAATTCTTCCAGCTTTCATTAAATCTCCAGATAAAGCTTTTCCAGATGTTGAAGCAGATGATGAAAAATATATAATGTGTTTCATTTTAAGATATTATAATTTGCCTAAATGTTTCGGAAGTTGAAAAATATCAGTAAAAATAACTTTACAAATACCAACTTTCTCTATTTTGTTAATGCCCTCGTAATTAACAATAAATGCTATCTTAGGACTATAATTTTCAATAAAATTCCTAAGCCCAGAATTAATATTTCTAGGATTTAATTTAACCTCAATAGGAATTATTTGCTTAGACGATTTCTCCAAAACAAAATCCACTTCTGCTTTAGATTTAGTTCTCCAATATTTAGGTTCTAAATTCATTTTTAAAAATTCTGTCAGAACATAGTTTTCAAATACTTCTCCATCTAATACTCTTGGAAAATCTCTTTGAATAAAATTTCTCAAACCAAGATCAACAAAATAAATCTTAGGTTGTTTAGTTAATTCTTTTGATTTATTTTTATAAAAAGGCTTAACTTCGTGAATTAAATAACTCTTTTTCATAGCATCAAGATATTTTTTAATTGTTTGAAAAGAAAGATTTAAGTTACTAGAAAGATTTTCATAAGAAATCATTTTTCCAATATTAAAAGAAAGATACTGCACAAATTTTTCTAAGGAATCCAAATCATTAATTGAAAAGGTTCTAGCAATATCTTTTAGAATCATTGTTTGATACAAGTCTCCTAAAATAGTTTTTTTGATTTCTAAATCAGAATTTAAAACAACCGCAGGATAACCTCCATAAACCGCATGCTCAAGAATAAACCTCTTCAAAATATTTGAATTGATTTCTTTTTGATTTCTTGATTCTAAAAATTCTTTTAATGAAAAAGGATACATTTTTAGAATTGTAACTCTGCCGACTAAATAAGACAAAACATCTTTAGACAAAATTGCCTCAGAAGACGAGGTTAACCATAATTTATAACCCTTATCTGCAAGATACTTTAATTTCAAACCAGCATCCTTACAATAATGTACTTCATCTAAAATAGTAAGTTTTTTTAGATATTGATTTTCAAATTTCTTCACATCCTCTTCAAACATCTGCCTAATATCAGGATCATCAAAAGAAATATAACCTATCTCAGAAGAACCTATTTTCTCTTTTAAAAAAGTTGTTTTTCCTGATTGCCTTGCACCAATAATTGCAATTATCTTATATGTGTTTGAAAGTTTTATAAATTTGCTTTTCAAATCTCTTTCAATATAATTTTTATTATTAACTATCATAAAAGTATTAAATTTCTAGACTTTTTAAATCTTACTATTAATAAAGAAGAGTTTAACTTTGGTATGGATATTCCTTAACTACAGTTTAATTTTGGTAAGAGTTATAAAATAAGTTTTGAGAGTTTATATTCTCAAACATTAGAAGATTGCAGCATGTTGTGAAAAATAAGTTATGTGTTTCATTTTAAGATATTAAAAAAATAATGAAAAATAGTTATTTAATGGTTTCGGAAAGAAGAGGGTTTGTGAGTTCTTTTTTTATTTCCGATACATCTCAATAACTTTCTTATCATTTCTATTCTTTCTATAATGGTTTACAACAATATTATAAAGTTCTCTATTATGTTCTAAATAAGAGGGAGTCATTTTAATTCAAATGAGAAATATTATTTAAAGATAAAACCTTCCAAGACCCATTAAAGACTAATTCATTAACACAAGTATTATCTTGTTTAATAGTATAAAAATCGTCTGGATCTACATTATTAATTGTACCAATAAAAACTTTATTTGTTCCAGAGTGAGCAACAATAATAATCTCTCCTTCTTCCTTAATAATATTTTCTAAAAATTTCTTAATTCTTTTTTGATGATCCCAACTATTTTCTCCATTGGGAATACGAATTTCTTCTCTTGGAATGCCTTTTTTCTTCTCGGACAGATAATAATTTCTCCATTTTTCCAAAATTCTATCTTGACCAGCCCAATCGCCAATTTTTAGTTCTCTCAACAGAGGGCTAGCAATTAAATCTACTTTTAAAAAATCAGCAAGTATTTTTGCAGTAGAATAAGAACGATCTAAATCACTACAATATATTTTATTTATCTTTTTATCTTTAAAATGGGATGCTAATTTTTTAGCTTGTTCAAATCCTTCTTGAGTAAGAGGAACATCTAAATCAGACCCACAAATTTTTTAGAATCTGTTTTTGCATGTCTTATTAAATAAACTTTTAACATTCTAACAAAGAGCATACTGCTCAACCTTATTTAAACTTTGTTCTAACGCCCCATTTGAATTATTAAACTTAGTTGATGTTGCTTGCTGTTTAGGTGTCGAAGAACTATATCCCACTAAATTCCAACCATTTTTCAAAGTTACATTTCTGTCTCCAGTTGTTTTATTTTTCATAGTTAAAGAAACAAGATTCCAACAGAAATTTAAAGTGAATGCTTGGTTGTTTATAAAAGACTAAAAATCTTTATTTTATTTAAGGTTTTTTTGCAAATCTTTTAAATCAAAACAAATGACCTCTTGGCCTTTAAATTCTTTGATTTTCTTTTTAAAACTTTTTGCAAATATAACAAATATTTCTTTTCTACTTTCATTATTAATTTTAAAATTCTCTTTCTTATTAAACAAATCCTTTAACAGTTTTTGAGCGTCAACATTATTTTTCCATTTACACTCCCCAAATAAAACTTGTTTTTCGGTTTTTGACAACCCAACAATATCAATCTCATTTGAATTATCCCACCATCTTCCTACTTCTGAATAATCAAATTTTTTTGAATTTTGTACAAATTCCATACAATATTTTTCAAATTTAAAACTGATGTATCTTTCTAAATCCTCTTTATCAATTTTAAAGGTTCCTCTTTCAATTTCCTGTTTGTTTGAATAAACAAAACGAAACCAAAAATCAAAAAAATTATCACTCAAGAAATAAAGTGATTTTTTAGATTTTAGTTTTGATTTAAAAGTTTCTCCAACTGGATTTTCTCTTCTTACAATATTAAGTGATTCTAAAATATGTAGATATTTAGAAAGTAAACTTTTATCTAGACTGGTTTTTTGATAGATATTATTAAAATTAGTAATCCCTCCTGCAATTGCAGAAATTATGCTCATATAATTAGAAGGGTCTCTTAATTCTTCTCTTAATAAAATTTCAATCTCTTCATACAAAAATTCTCCTTTAGAAAACATCTTTTCATTAAGATTATGATAGAAATTTTGTTTAGGATCTAAAATATTCAAATATCCAGGAATACTATCAATACAAGAATAAACCCTAATTAAATCTTCAAATTTATAATCTGGGAAAAAAGATGAAAGATATTTATTTTCAAATTTTTGAACTTTCCATTGTCCTGTTCTTCTTCCATAAAGAGGGCTTTTATAATCAAGAGCATATTTTTCCATCATACTAACACTTGAACCCAAAAGAATTAATTTTATCTTAGAATTCTTTAGTTTAGAATCCCATTTCTCTTGCAAAATTGAAATAACTTCTGGAAATTTTTCCACTAAAAAAGGAAACTCGTCAATAACAAATAGTAATTTTTTTTCTGATTTCTTATTTAAATAATCAAAGATTTCATCGAAAGTAGATAGTGGCCGATTTAATATCTCAGAATCATGAAAATTTTCAATAAGGAGATTATTCAATCTTTTAATAGTACTTTCTCTTGATTCTAATCTTCCCATAAAATAAAGACAATCTTTTTTTTCACAAAATTTAAGAACAAGCTCTGTTTTTCCAATTCTCCTTCTTCCATAGAGAATAATTAATTCTGCATTTTTAGAATTATATTTTTTATTTAAAAATTTAAGTTCATTTGTTCTGTTTATAAATTTATTTAGTTTACTCATAAGTATATACTCGTACTTCAACTATTTAAAGATTTCGGTATCCTATTCCTACTATCTCGTTTTCCATTGTTAAAGAAACAAGATTCCAACCTGAGTTTAAACCTACAGAATGAGAATCTCTAACATATTTTCCTAAAACAATATTTGAATTTTTTTGTACTGCTCTTTAGTATTGGCTTCCAAAACCTTTTCATTTGGATATTCTAGCCCAAAAACCTTAAAGCCATCTTTAATCATTCTATTGACGATCTCTCTGTTATCTCCCTTTCCAATATAATCAAAAAATTCTTTTGAAGAAACAAAAAAGGTTGGTGAGGAAATCTTTGAACAAGAGGTTCCATTAACATTAAACCCTAAAACATTGTTTTTTTATCAAGTTTTGAAGTAGAGATGGTTGTTGGAAAATTTTGGATAAAAAGATTTTTGAAAGTTATTAGAGAATTAAAAAATAAAGGAATATCCTATGAGAAAATAGCAAAAAAAATAAAATATCCTTCCTACCTAACAAGAGCAATTATCCCAAACCCCACATTAAAATTTTTAGGTGTAAGTAAAGAAGAAATCAAAGAAAAAGACGAATTTATTTCAGAGATTATTTTTGAGCTGTATAAAGATATTTCTTTGTGTAAAGAAAATAAGAATATTCTATGGGATGAGAATCAAATAAAAGAAAATTTCTCTTTAGATAAACTGATTCAATTAGATAAACCTCCAAATGGTTATCTAAGAACGATTACAGAATTTCTTTATTTTTATTCAGATAATTTTGGACATGAGTTTCATGGTCCTTATACTCTTTCAAATGGAAAAAAACTTCTTGTAAGAGAATGGCATAATTTAAACGCCCCATACTACAATTTTTCAAAAAATTTTACACCAAATGAATTTAAAATTTATGAATTGTACAATAAAAGTTCTATAATAGAGATTGATATTTCAAATAGGTTAAATATAGAAAATGAAAAACTAGAAGGATTTTATTTTGAAGTTAATAATAGAATATTAAACAAAGAAGAAACAGAGAGTTTATCGGAATATTTTATTAATAAATGTAAAGAAGCAACAAAAGAAGTTTTATCTTTGAACAAAAAAGAGTTATTTAAAAAAGTTTGTTTAATGCAATTTTATATGCTAAAACCTTTGGTTAATATTCTAAAGAGAAATTGGAAACCAAATGAAGATTGCTCAAAGAGAATTGATGAAGGAATAAAAGAAGAAGATAAAATTTTATATTCAATTGTGAAGTCAGTCCCACTGACCTCTGAAATGATTAGAGTTTTATTTGATTATCGGTTAGAATTACCAAAACAATAAGTATAAAAATACTTTTTATGATTCTTTTTTATGGATATTGGGATTAAAAGCTATGCAAGAACCCGCCTTGAGGATAAAACAGGAAAAATTCAATCAAGATTAGAATGTTCTATGTTAAAGGAACATATAATCCCCAGTTGTTACGTTGGAAATAATCCTTCTTTAAATTGGCAAGTAATTTTTAATGAAGGTCCTTTTTCACTTGTTTATAATAGGGAGAGAAAGACTATTCATTATTCAAATTCAGTTGAACAAAAGACAGAATGGGATATATTGTATTTAATAAGGCAAACTTTAGATAGACAACTTAATGAACAAGGTTTTATAACTCTTCATGCTTCTGCATTAAATGATGGAAAGAAAACAATTGTTGTTGAAGGATCATCTGGAAGCGGAAAAACATCTTTAATCTTAAAGGGTCCTAGAGAAGGATATTCTTTTTTATCAAATGAATCAACAGTAATTTCTCCAAATTTAGAAGTTGTTGCAGGAACTCAGATTATTGTGTATAAGGAAGCTATGGCAAAGAAATTTTTTCCAGATTTAGTCAAAGCTCAAAGCCCTTCTCAGGGCGTTCTTGTGAAAATGCCTCATGAATTATATGGAGATGTAGTAATAAACTCTCCAGAAAGAATTAGTCTAATTGTAAACCCTAAAGTGGGAAGCGATTATGCTTCTTTTCCTTCAAGTAAGAAAATTACAAAACATTCTTTATTTAGGGCTTCTTCAAGATATATCTCAGGGTTATTTTTAATGGACGGCATGACTAAATCTTGTCCAATTAATTTAGATAATTCTGCTTGTAGAGAAAATAGAGTTAATTTAGTAAATCATTTAGTAGATAACGTTCCTTGTCAAAAAATAGAAGGATCGCCAGAAGAGATTCTCAAAGAAATTAAATCTTTTAAAGGTTAATTATTTAAACAAGCTTTCTTTTTTATTTTTATGATAGGAATAACTACTGCTGCAGGACCCAGACATTATTGGCATTTGTGGCTCGATAAAAACGATTATAAAATTGTTGAAATTGATTTAAGACATACATACTTTCCTTTTTATGAATTTATAATTAATCATGTTGCAGATTCTGTTAAAAACTATGATATAAGTTTACATTCAACAACTGAAGCACTTTTTTCTGAAAATGAGTTAGTTAGAAAAGCACATCAACATCTTTTATTAGCTGAAATTGATATAGCAAAAAGAATTGGTGCAAGACAAATAGTCTTTCATGCACCTAAATTTATGGATTTAAATAAACTAAAAAAACAAAAAGACAATGTAAAATTTTTAAAGGATATTTCAAAATCCACTAAAGAGCAGGGAATTCAGTTGTTAATTGAATTTCCAACAAAAGGACCATTTACAGAAATTGAAACATTGAAGAAATTCTTTGATATGTTCCCAGATTTAATGATGTGTTTGGATGTAGGGCATTTAGTTAAAATTAAGAATTCTCTTGAAAAAGAGAAAATGTTGGTTAATGAATTAAAGGATTTTATAGTTCATCTTCATATTAATGATAGTGGAGATGAAGAAAGAACTGAACACAGAGATTTTGGAGAAAAAGAAGGACATTATTTAGAGTTATTAAAATATATTAAAATGAATTGCCCTATTAAGAAGGCCATTATTGAAATAGATGATGAGAATATTGCTAAGAAAATTAATAAGAATATAAAAAGTGTTTTTGGATAAATATCTCTATAAGTTTATTAAATCTCCAAACAAAACAACCTCCAAACACCCATATTATATCCAAATCCAACCCAACACATCAAAAATTAATTAAACTTTCATTACTTCTAAAATCTGTTATAAACCCTTATCAAAAACAAAACATTTAAAAATAACCTCACCATAGTAAAATTAGTTTATATTTTAGTGAGGTAAGAATAAAGTGAAAAATTTCCCAGAAAAATATATTGAAAGAGAATTAGAAAATAAAATTAACAAATATCTAAAAGATAGAGAAATAATTGCCATTCTAGGAACAAGACAATGCGGTAAGACAACTCTAATGAAACATATTTTCAAAAAATTAAAAAATTCTCGTTTTATCAGTTTTGAAGATAGAGATATCTTAAATTTATTTACAAAAGACATTAAAACTTTTGCAAAAAGATATGTAGAAAAAAAAGATTATTTATTCATAGATGAATTTCAATATGCAAAAAAAGGAGGACAAAATCTAAAATTTCTTTATGACACTTATAAAATAAAAATAATTATCTCTGGTTCTTCAGCACCAGAATTATCTGTACAAAGTTTAAAATATCTTGTTGGAAGAATATTAATTTTCAATCTTCATCCTTTGAGTTTTAAAGAATTTCTAAATTATAAAGATAAAAATCTTTTAGAGATTCTTTTGTCTAAAAAAGAAAAACTAACAAAAGAGATAGTAAAATTAGCATTGCCTCAATATAGAGAATATTTAACCTTTGGGGGCTATCCTAAAATAGTTGCAGAAAAAGATTTGGAAAAAAAACAAGAATTTCTAAAGAATATATATAATACTTATTTATTGAGAGAAATAAAGGAAATACTACAAATTGAAGAAGATCAAAAAGTAAATTCTTTAATAAAAACCCTTGCATTACAATGCGGAAGCCAAGTTAATTACAATGAAATATCTAATCTAATAAATTTAGAAAATTATGAATTAAAAAAATATTTAGAAATCCTAAAAAAAACATTTATTTGTATAGAGACTAAACCTTATTTTAAAAATAAAAGAAAAGAATTATCAAAAACTCCAAAGATATATTTTGTAGATAATGGTTTTAGAAATATTGCCATAGATAATTTTCAAGATATAGAAAACAGAACTGATAGAGGGGCCTTAAATGAAAATTTTGTTTGTTCTGAATTATTCAAAAAAGATTTGAATTTTAAATATTGGAGAACCAAAGCAGGTGCAGAAATTGATTTTGTTATTGAAAAACAGAATAAATTAATTCCAATAGAAGTTAAAACAACTCTTAAAACTCCAAAACACGGAAAGTCATTTGAAAATTTTATTAAAGAATATCCTATTGAAAAAGGGTTTTTTCTCTCAGAAGACTATATTGATAAGCTAATAAAACACAAAATAAAAATTATCTTTAATCCAATATTTAATATTTTTAATTTATTGTAGACTCACTTCAACTCAACCAAACCCTTTCCACGCCCATTCTTTTTTCCACGAGTATCTCTTTCTGAATAAGAATCAGAAACATTCATTCCTGAATAAACTCTTCCAGAGATATTTGTATTCCTATCAACAGAAGCCTCATAAACTCCAGTCTCAGGATTTTCATACATCTCAATTGTTTTATCTTCTGAACTAGAATCAAAATTAGAAACTGAAGCATCCATCACACTTGTTTCTAAATCAGAAGAAGTTGTTCCAACTTGCCCAGAAACTAATCCTTTAGAATTCTCATTATAACTATCATTTCCTAATCTATAAAAAACAGCCCTATTTTCATTAGTATTTCCAGGAAGATTTGTCCAAGACATTGAATCAAATTTCCCAAAATTATCTAAAGTTACAGGAAGATATTTAGCACTATTAGTTAAAGCAACCCATGAATTAGTATCTCCCAAATCATAACTCCTCTCAGGCCATGCCACAGTTCCAGGTCTTGCACATGCCTCAAGATTTATTGTTCCATTTGCATTTGCAGACATGTTTGTTAAAGTTGTTTCAATTGGTGCAATATGAACCCAGTTTGTTCCGTAGATTTCCCAATCATCATGAGGAGGAATATCTTGAAGATATTCTCTAGCATAAACACCTCCATTATCTTCAATTTTTTTTCTTGCATCACTAACTCTTGGAGTATTATTTTCATCTGTTAAAAATGTAAATAGAACATTTGTGGGAAAACTACCATAAAATCCATATAATAAATAATTTGTGAGACCATTAGGAACATCTAATCCATATTGTAAGGGACATTTATATAATTTAGATTTATTTGGTTCAACTCCTGCTTCACTATGTTTAATATTATCTGTGTCTTCATACCATATTTCAAGAGAAGGCTGCAAATTTTTCATATAAGAACCGTCTTCACTATTTTCTAAAAAATTTACATCATTTTTATAAATCTCAGTGGTAGGAGATTTATTAAGAATATTAAACTTACCTTCTCCTTTCCCAACAAAAGGTAAACTAATTAATCCTGCTAAAATTAAACTTACTAATGTTCTTGATTTCTTCATAAATTTTCAAATAAAATAAACTTAATAAATCTTTTGGTTTTGTTGTTATTCTTTGATGGTGGCAAATAAAGAAATTATAATCTAAATTCTTTTACTTTTAAAGAATTATAGATCGGTATGGCAACTTTTTGTAGATATCTCTGCACAGATAAAGGAAATTTATCTATTTCTGGAAGTTGCTCTAAAGGAGGTTTAACATAACTGCTATTATTAACTGAAGAATACCATATATGCCCTACATAATTATAAGCACCCTTGTTCCAATTTAACATCTTTAAACTAAAATTTAATTTCAATTTTTCACAGATTTTTTTTGTATATATTTTAGGACAGGATCTAAACATAGTATTGTCTAGGATTAAAAAGCGCTTATCTTTCTTTTTAAGATAATCATAAATAATGCTCATTTCTTTCCATCCAAACCCGCCCATAAATCTTTCATTATCAGACATTAAAAAATCTTCAAATTCTCTATACTCTTTTTCCTTAATATACTCTCGAATATATTCTTGCCAATTTTTATAACCTTTATATTGGGCATATAATTTTAATAACATCTTATTTAATTTTATAGAATCTCTGTTCAAAAATTTTTTTTGATAAAGTTTAAAAGTATCTTTTGGTAATTGCTTTTGCAATAGATTTAAAATAAATTTTTTTGTTGAATATCTTAAAGAGATATGGGAAGCCTTTAATATCGAGACAATTCTAGACTCCGCACATAATAAAGGATCCCTAATATTTAAAATAATAAGATTATCAGTTAAATTTATTAATCTCTTGTAAACCCTCTTCTTTAAAATATCATGGGACATCTCTTTTATCAAAATTTTTCCAGAAGTTTTATTTGTCTGTTCAAATAAGTTTTTATAAGCTACAGAAAGTTTTCCTCTTCTACGCCCAAATTCCATAAAAGGCTCATGCAAATCTAAAGAGATATCTCTTGAATTTGAAATTACTTTTTCAAGCACTGTAGATCCACTTCTTGGAGGAGCGATTATAAAATAAAAATCTTTCTTTCCATCATTAAATAACTTTTTTAATTTTAGATAAAAAAGGTTAAAAGAGAATTGCATTTTCTTTAAGAGTTAATTATCTTTTTATATTCTGTTAGAAAAACATCTGTTGCATTTAAATAATCTAATTTCTCTATCTCTTCAATATCAAACCACTTAACATCACTAACCCCATGATCTTCTAAAGATATTTTACCTCCAATAGGCCTACATTGATAACAGATTATGATTTGCTTCGACCTTCTATCGGAATATTCCCACCTTCCAATATGAATTTTTGGTATTAATTGGACTACTTCAATATCTATTCCACTTTCTTCTTTAGCCTCCCTAATACATGCATCTTCAGGAAACTCATCAAACTCTACCTTCCCCCCTGGAAATTCCCATTTTCCATGAGCCTCTTTATGCCACTTTCTTTCTCTTTTTACCAAAAGTATTTTTCCTTCTTCATTAACAATTAAAGACTTAACAATAAAAAATTGTTTCTCTGGTTTTTCAGTTTCCATACATTAATAATCTCCTTAAGTTTTTTGAACAAGTTTCTAAGTCATCATTAGTAAAAACATGTCCTTTTACATCAAAAAGATGACAAAAGTGTTTAAAATATTTTCGGTTATATTCTAATTCTTTATTCATGTGATCTAAATCAATGTTCCTAGATTTTTCTAAATCTTTCCTTCTTCTCTCTAAAAGTATTTTTAAATCTAAATCAATAAGTGCTAAACTAATATCAGATCCTTGAATTAAAGGGGGCAAATATTCATAAAGCCGGTTTCTTCTAAAATCTCTTCCCTGATAAACAGCGTAATGTGTATCTAAAACTAAATTATTGTGTCCATATACAAAACTTTCTAAAACATCTGAAAAAATAAGATTCTTTGAATCAGAATACAATTTAAGATCTCCAGTATTGACAATTGTAAAATCATTTGTATTATCCGTCCCATTCAAGAGAGTGCTTTTTCCAACTCCTTTAGCACCCCCGATCAAGATTATTCTTCTAAAATTCATCCTTTAATTTCCTCCCAATATAAACCAATCCAGAAGCTTCTTCTTGTCCCTCTATTTTATCCTGTTCAACAGAATACCTTCCCAAATCTCTCTGACAAGAATAGTAATGTGGACTTCTCATAGGGTAAAAATCAAGTGTTACAAATCCTGTTGATTCCATTAAAATTTTTAGCTCTCTGCCATATCTTCTTATATGCCCATATCTTCTATCTTGTTCGGATTTATCTTTCCTAATATTACTATTTATCGTTGTTAAAAATATCAAACCTTCTGCTCTTAATTGACCATACATAACTTTCATTGTCTGCCGATCATCAGGAATATGTTCTAATACTTCACTACTAATAACCAGATCAAAATGTGCTGGAGTCAAAGAAAGAATATCTTGTTCAATATAATCCACATCTTCAAAAAGTCTTATTGGAGATAGGTCATACCCTACTTTTTTTCTAGCCGAGGTATTATGAATTAACCACCCTTCTCTACAACCCAATTCAACAGATTTTTCAATTTTTGAAACTCCTTCCAAGACCTTTTTTAGATGTTTTAGTCTAACATTCTTACCAAAACTTTTTTCACATTGTGATATTAGATCTGATTTATTCATTTTATTTCTTTTTATCTCCTTGATAATATACTTGGTCAAAATGATGATGGTTCTTATCGTAATCAATATGCCTTGATAAATTATGCCTAAAAAAAGATAAATCTTCCTTAGATAGGGGATCTGCAAAAACAACTCTTCCATCTAAGGTTATTGCAAATTTTCTATCTTGTTGCCCTATTTTTTCTTGTAGTCTTTTAACTTGTTCTTCTAAAGGAAATTTTTTCTCCACTTGGTTAAGACAAATTTGCCGTTGATTCTCAATACAAGGTAAAGAACAACTATTTCCACAAGATTCTTCTCCAACAACTCTTAAAAAATCAAGATGTGCATTATAATCAGGAATTCCAAAAGTTGCTGAAACTGCACAACTAGTATATCTATAAACTGGGACCGCTCCTTCATATGCTTTTAAAATTTGTTCTTGCAAATCTGCTG
>CAYWQI010000019.1:8723-13850 GCA_964460535.1 Candidatus Woesearchaeota archaeon | reverse complement strand
CTAGATACTAGTAATAAAAATATTTAAAAACTAATATATCTAAAACAAAACATGGTTAAAGAAAAAAAATCTAATAAAAAAACTTCTAAAAAGAAAGTTTCTAAAAAACCTGGAAAAAAGGTTTTAGAAAAACAAGAAAAGAAATTTAATAATCCTATTGTTTGTGAGATTTACAAGGTTTATAAAAAAGGTAAAGCAAAAATAAAAAAAGCTTGTGGAACTCCTCCAGAGCATCATGCTAATAAAAAAGAGCTTAAAAAAGAAGACAAACTACTTGCTATTATTCTTCTTATTCTTGGAGTTGTATTAATAGGTTTTCTTGGAAGTTATTATTATCTTTCTTCATTAGATGAATTTGAATTTAGAGGAGTTGAATTTCAAAAAGCTGTTGATAAAGGAGGAATTACTTTTTATCATACTCAATATCCAATTATGCATCAAGGAAAAAAAGCTAATTATCATGTGTGGTTAAGAAAAGATCCTAGAAAATTGAATAAGACAATTGAATTTGAAGGAGAATTTAAATTAACAGAACTTGTAGTAATAAATACAACTCAAGATTTTTCATGTAAGGGTTATGGTTCAATTGCTATAGGAAATTTAAAACAAGTTTTAACAAGTATAAATGCCAAATCAGGAAGTTCTGAAAATTATTCAAGATGTGATACTCAAGGAAGATATACTTATATTGAAATTATTCCTGGTGAAGAAAGTAGAATTGTGCAAACTGGGCCTTCTTGTTATGATTTTATTATTAAAGATTGTGAAATGCTTGAAGTAACTGAAAGATTTATTATGGAAATTTTGGAAAGAGTTCCAAAAAAGATATAAAAATTAAAATAATTTTTTAATAAGAATAATCTAATATTCTAGAGATTTATTATAATTTAAAAAAATAAAATTTTGGTTATATGATTGATAATAAAAATTCAGGACTTGAGCATGAAATTCTGAAAAATATCTTTAAATAATAAATATCAAAAAAATAATTATTAAAAACCTAAGGGAAATTGATTAAAAGTATCTGGTAATATTAAATACAAAAATAAAACTAAATATCTTACCTGAAAAAAATTAATTCTAAAAATTTTCAAAGATTAAATATAGCAAGTATAGAAATATTTTCTAATAATAATGGGTTGAAGGCACAATTATCCAAAAGAACCTCTGGTTATATTAATTAAAATTTCTTATTATTTATTAATTCCAGAAAAAAGAAAATTATTCAAAAGAATATATTATTGTTAATAGATACCGAAAATACAAAAAATTATAAAGAGTATTTTCTATGTTATAAAATGGATTTAAGATTAATTTATGCTCTGATATTGACAATACTTCCTGTAACAGAATTGAGAGTGGGTTTGCCTTTAGGAATTAAATATGCTATTGATAATAATATTAATGTTTTTCTTATATTTCTAGTTGTTTTATTATTAAATATTCTTGTAATATTTTTTGTTTTTTGGTTTTTAGATAATATGCATGAATTATTAATGAATTGGAAATTTTATAGAAACTTGTTTAATTCTTATTTAAAGAAATTTCAAAGAAAAATAGATAAATTTGAATCCAGACATAGAAATTCAAAAATAGCTGAAGTTATTGGTTTAATTCTTTTTGTAGGAATACCCCTTCCTGGAACTGGAGCTTGGACTGGTTGTCTTCTTGCATGGTTATTGAAATTAGACAGGAAAAAAAGTATACTAGGAATTTCTATTGGAATTTTAATTGCAGGATTAATTATTTTTCTTGGTAGTCTGGGATTTTTTGGATTTTTTTGATTTTTTATTTTTCTTTTTTCTAGGAAATTTGTTTTTTGCTTGTTTTTTTAAATTTGATTTATTGTAAATAAATTTCAAATCAGTATAAAAAGGAATTTCTTTTATCTTGAATATTTTAATTGTTAAAAACCAGATTACAACTACAAAAAGTGTTGAAAGAAAATACCAAGTAAATTTATGTAAGAATTCAACTCCTGAATAATTATTAATTATTAAAAGTCCAAGAAAAAATATTCTCAAAACATTGATAATAAATAAAGCAAAAAATGAAAAAATTATAGATTTTATTCTTGTTCTTGTTTTTATATCTGGAATTGAAAGATTTAAAGCAAATAACAAGTAATATGCTGCTCCTGCTACACATGCAGGAATTATTTGAATTGTTATTTCTTTTATAAGAATATGTTTTTCAGGAGTTAATAAAGCATTAAAAAACAAATTAAATAAAAAATAACTAGAATAAATTGTTAAAGGAGTAAATATTTTATAAAAAATATAAAAATTTGGAATTGCTAAAAGAATTATTAATAAATATCTTAAAAAAATACTTAAAAATTTTTTATTCTCTTTTATTTTTTTCATATTTCTTATAATAAAAAAGAGTTTAAAAATCTAATGAGGATTAATGTGAAAATTTGAGAAAATTAATGCAATAGAAATAGAAAAAATGAAAAAAAGAGTTCTTAGATATGAACTTTTTTATAAAATAAGTAAGAATACAACTTTTTTAATTGCTATAATTCCAAAGAAAAAACAATATCCTAATTATTCATATAGTAAAATATAAAAGAAATTTAGAATATATATTTAAAAAATTTAAGCAGTAATGATTATTTTTTCTTGTGTTGGAATTGTGTAAGGAATTTGTTCTGTCTTATTTAAACTAATTAGAGAAATTTGAATTAAAAATCCTCCTCTTACTTGAATAACACTTATTTTAGCTTTATCTAATTTTTTAAGATATCTAAATTGTGTCCAACTGATTTTAAGTAATCTGACACATTTTTTATTTCTAGATTTGCTATTCTATTTTTTGTTGTTATATCAAGAATTAAATTAAGAATATTGGCACTTCCTTGAACTTTTTCATCTTTGGAAAGAGTGTTAAAAATCATTAATCTGTCTAAATCTTCATCATACATAAAAGTATCTTTCTTTTTCATTTTTCTTAATTAAGATAAATAATTAAGATATTTAATGCTTTCGAAAGTAGAGAATTATCTTTTTGCTAATTTTAATGCAACAATTATTATTGCTATAACTAAGATTATGTTTATTGCAACTATTAACCAAATTGTCCAGTCAATTCCTTGTCCATCTGAAACAAATGCTCCAGTTATGCTTGACCAAAATCCTTGCTTTTCTCCAAAGTCAATTGCAACTTCTTGAGTCTTAATTATTTCTCCATCTGAAGAAACATCTATGTTAAAATCTTGTTCTCCTGAAGCATCTTCTTTAACTTTAAAAGTTAGATTAATATCTTTAGATTCTTCTGAATCTAAATAAAAATTCTCATCACTTATTTCAACAGATTCTGCCCAATTAGTATATCCACTTGCAGAAACATCATAACTTACTCTTTGATTATCTGTATTTGTTATTTTTGTTGAAATAATAACTTCTTCTCCAGCAACTGCTTCTGATTCTAGAGATGCTGAAACTGTTGTTTTTGGAATAAACTGGCAATTTCCTTCAACTTTTAAGAAAACATTGTATTCTGCTTTATCTTCACTTTCATCAGTTTCATAAATATCATCACTATCATAATCATTATCATCATAAACAGTCATTTCTATATTATAATATCCTTCTTTTATTCCTTGAGGAACTTCAAAAGAATAAATGACTTTTTCTTTATCAAAAGCATCAATTCCCTCATTGAATTCAAGTAAATCATTAATACCTAATTCTTTATTAAATATCCATAAATAAACTTCATCATCATCTATATCATCATCTCCAATATTCCATGCATCAGTGATTAAAGTTACTTCAGAACCACATTGAACTGATTCTGGTGTTTCAATGTCTGTTATAATTACAAATTTATCTGTTGTTATAATTTCAATTTCTTCATTTTCAGAAGAACAAGTTTCATTTCCTTCTACTTCATCTTCTTCTGCTTCATCAGTATCATCAATTTCTCCTGTTGCTTTTACATAAATTTTGTAATCTTCATTTCCTTCTTCAAATTCATCTGGGTCAACTTGGAAAGTTATTTTTATTGTGGTTCTATCTCCTTCATCTAAATCAAAATCATCATCACTTAATTTTACATCTCTTTCATCTAAAACACATTCACTTTCATCTTCATCAAATAAACAAAATTCTATTTCTATATCTTCAACATCATAATCTCCATCATTGTCTAGTTCAACTTCTATTTCTACTTCATCTAAAGGATACCAATAATCATCATCATCTCCTAATCCTTTTGTGATTGTAATATCATCAATATCTAATTCAATCTCTGCAGTATTTGGAAATTCACAAAAATCAACAGGAACTTCTAAATCATAACTGTCATTAGCTTCTCCACCAATTGCTTTTATTGTTAAAGTATTATCATCTCCAATTTCTAAATCTTCAGCATCACTTGAATTTAGGTCTATTGTTTTTGACTCTCCTGCATTTAAAGAAAAAGATTTAGGTGAAAATCCAAGTGTAAAATCTGCATCTTCAAGAGTTGTCATACTAACATTTGACAAATCTGACAAATTAACATTTCCATTGTTTGTTACATCAATAGTTTCTGCTTCTAAATCAAGGTTTTCAATTTTTAGAGAAGGTTGGGAAGTTATATTAATTGAAAGTGTTATTTGTCTATCAGCTACTGAAGCACCTGTTTCATTATTTACAGCACTAATAGTTATATCTCCATTATAAACTCCAGGTGTTTGATATAGAGGTATTGAGATTGTTGCATCAATGTTTGAAGAATTTGTTTGATTATTTATATAAGAAGGAATATTAGTTATATCAATATTAGAACTACTTATTGTAGCAGGGCCTGATAAATCTGAAGGGGTTGCAGTTATATTAACTAATGTTTTATTATGATCTGGAGAAGTTCCATCATTATATATTTTAAAATTAAAAGAATCAGTTGAGCCATGATTTACATTAGCACTATATGAACTAGGAAATAATTCCATTCCAGCACTCACACTTCCAATCATAAACACAACTAAGAAAAGTGCTAATATTGATGATAAACTTTTTGTTTTCATTTTCAGTTGTCATTTATAAATTAAAACACTTTATAAACTTTTCTATTCTTTAGTATATATGTCTTGAATGTCTTGAATGTCTTGAATGTCTTGAATGTCTTGAATGTCTTGAA
>CAYWQI010000019.1:0-8623 GCA_964460535.1 Candidatus Woesearchaeota archaeon | reverse complement strand
ATGTCTTGAATGTCTTGAATGTCTTGAATGTCTTGAATGTCTTGAATGTCTTGAAAAATATTTAATATCTCCTATAGATTATTTTTGTTTATCTTAATTATTCTTTTAAACTAATAACTGATAAAAACCTTTATATATATTAAATTACTTGTTTTAATGTAAAATGGTGATTAAAACTGCTGAAAATAAATTCGGAGCATGGGCTTTTTTAATTGGAGTAATTCTTGCAGTAATAATAGGTTTGTCTACAAATTTGCTTCCAATTCCTTTATTATCTTCTTATAGTTCTCAAATTTATGCTGTACTTGTATTAATTGGTTTATTTATTGGAAGTTTAAATACTATTGGAAAAGATTCTCAAACATTTCTTATTGCTGGAACTGTTTTAGTTATTGTTTCTAGATTTGGAATAGATGCTGTTACTGGTTCTTTAATTGGTTTTCCTATTGCAGAAGCTGTAAGAACTGTTTTTTCTGCTCTTTTGACTTTATTTGTTCCTGCAACAATTGTTGTTGCTATTAAAACAGTATTTAGTGTTACTAGAGTGTGAATAATAAATTTTTATCTAGTAAAAGAGAAATAAAAAATATTTTAAAATTTTAGAGCAAACTCGACAAGACTATAGAGATTCTCTAATTTATTTGATAAAACAAAATATCAAAAATGCCTGTATAAATATTTATAATGTGTCTCCCTAATTCCTCTCAATAACTCCAACCATATATTCTTCTAATTGTTTTGCTAATTTTTTATTAAAATTAAATTCTTTCTTGTATTGTTTATTTAAAGATTTTGAAATTTGTTTTTCAATAAACTTTGTTACTTTTGGATTTGATTTAATTTTTGCTTTTTCTGTTTTGTTTTTTTGTTTAATACATTCTTGAAAAAACTCTTGAACAAATTTTGGAAAATAAGTAAGTACTTCTTGATATGGAAGAGGAGGAAGTTGTTTTTCTTTTTTAATAAATTCTGAACAAGCTATTGCTCTAAGAACATAAAGATATTTTTTACAAGAATCTTTTCTCTTTTCATTCTTATTGTATCTAAGATATTTGTAATAATTTTGTTTAGCCATATTTAAATAATGTTGTTGAAGATATCTTAATGAACAACCAGTATCAAAAAATTTTCTGAATTCTTCTCTTACTTTAGAATCTATGTAGATAATAGGGCTTCTTAACCATTCAGCAATCTGTGGATTTGAATTTAAAGTTAATTCTGTGAATTTTTTGATGTCCCAAGATTCAATATCAATATCTTTTTTAAGATAATTTATTTGTTTTGCAGGAAGATGTAAACTTAAATAATCTTTTTTATTTCCAACATGCATACATCTAATATCATAATCAGAATCTTTTGATTCAAATTTCCAAGCTCTTGAACCAGATTCAATTGCCCAAATAATTTTTACATTATGTTTCTTTTCAAGTTGTTTTAATTTTTTCAGTATCTTATTTTTTTTATTTTTTTGTAGCATTTTATCTTGTTATTTAAAAAGAGGATAAATTCTAATCTTTATTGGGTAAAAAATATGCAAACCAAATAATCCAAACAATCCAAGAAAACATTGCCTTGTTATTTGTTGCGATTCCTTGAATTGCAAAAAGTGAAAAAAATCCAAAAAATCCTAAATACCAATTTTTTCTTTTATTGTCTTTTTGTTTAATTTTCGTTTTCATTTTAAATACTCTTCAATCTCCTTTAAATTAATCACATTGTTGTTTTCTGAATTAATAAAAGCCATGTCTAATCTAGGACAAGCAGTATTTATCCAGCATTCTATATCTGGAAAATTTTCAAATTCATTAGGATTTATATTGTTTGTTATAAAAATATAAACCTTTTTTTCAGGATTTTGTTTTTCTAATTTTTGTTTTAATTTCAAAGCTCTTTCTAATCTTTCTTGTCCTTGTTTTGTTGTTACTAAAATTCCTATTTTATCTGCATAAAGAAATCTCAAATAAGAAGATTTCTTTTTTTGTTGATATTTTTTAATTTCTTCTTGTTTTATTGAAATGAATTTTTTATTTTCATAAACAAAAACCTTTTTTCCTGTTTCTAAAGAAAGGCCAATAGCATGAAATTTTCCTTCACTAATCAAGAGAATTGCTTCTGTGTCTTGAGATATTCTAGGTTTTGAACATCCAAGAACTTGTTGAAATAATGAAATAGATTTGGTTTTAGATAAATATTTTTTAATGTTTTTTGCTAAATCCTTAAACTGAATTGAATAACAAATTGCAATGTTTTTTGGAAGTTTTTTTTCTAGAGATTGAAGTTGTGACTGAGTGATTGAAAGTTTCTTTTTTACTGGAATATAGAGAGTTTTCATAATTAGAATAAATAGATAGATATTATAAAGTTAATTATTAGTAATCTAATCTTAATTATTATTCAGAAAAATCAAAATTTTCTGGGAAAATTAATTTAGTGTAAAGAGTGTCTTGGGCTTCTTCAATAAGATAGGGCTTCTTCAATAAGATAATCTAATCCTCCTCTAACAAAATATCCTTTCATTAAATCTCTAGAGTGTTCTGCAATCCCTTCTATATCATCAAAAGCATCAAAAACATAATCTTCTGCTGTTTCTGGACCCAATGGAATACGAGACCTTTTCCTATATTTAGCTAGATAATCTCTATGTTTTCTTGCAATTTCCACTCTAGATAATCTAATATCTCTAAGAGAATTTTCACTTGCATACACAAAAGTTAAAAGTGCTCCTTCGCAATCTTCTGCAAAGTCTCTTAATTCTTCAACATCTGGAAAACAAATATCTAATACACTTGTTATAATTATTGATTTGATTATCAGTTTATAAGAATTATTGTGGTTAAACCAAATCATATTGCTCAAATTATTTATTTTTCTTTTTTTCTCTAAGTTCAATCAATTTTTTGGCTATCTCTTCAATCTGTTTATCAAAACCTTCAACTTCTTTTTCCCAATATTCTTTAGTAGTATCTTTATTCCCTTTTAAAAACTTTATCTTATCTTGATGTTCTTTTTTAACTTTCTCTAGACCTTTAATTTGTTTTTCTAATCTTTTTTGTCTCTTAACCATTTTTCAATTTTTTTTAATTTAGTCAAAACTAGTTTTCTTAAAGCCTCTGATTCTTTTAAAGAAATTGTTTTTTTAGAATCTTTATTATTTTTTACATTTGAATAAACTTCATATGCATTTAAATTTCCCACATTATTCTTTATTATCTTCAAAAAATCTTTATTATTATATTTCTTATTTTTATTTAAACATTCAATAATATACAATGTTCTCAACCGTAATATTAAAGAATAAACTGCAGATGCATCAATAGGTTCTTCTAATTCTTTATAAAGTTCTATTTTTTTCTTTACAATTTTCATGGCTGATTTAGTTGTATCTAAATGCCATTTAATATTCTTATTTGTTAAGGGAATTTTTCTGTAATCTTCTATTAATTGTTTATTCAATAAAACTTTAGATTCTTTTAACATTTGTAAAACTGGAAGAGCATTTTCTCTTAATTGTCTTTCCAATTCTTGTTCTGATATCAATATTGCATTATAAATTCCTTGTTGAATTCTTTTATTCACATTAGAAGTTATAATTAAAAAATCCACATCACTTTTCTCTGTTTGTTCTTGTCGTGCATAGCTTCCACATAAATAAATTCCCTTTATACTTTCAAAAAAAGGATCTAAAATTTCTAGAATATCTTTTTTGATATCAAGGGGTTTTTCTATTAATTTCACTTTTGCCTTTCCATTCAACCATTCTTTTGGTAAGACAACTCCTGAACTGTTTCCTACTCTTATGATGGGTTTTATTAGTTCTTGTTTTTTCATGTTATAACAAGGTTATAACTATTTATAAAATTTATGGTTTTTTGTAAAAACTCAAAATTATAAAAAATCTAAATAAAAACATAGAATTATTTATTTTTCTTTTTATCTTTTTTCAGTTTCTTAAGAATGTCTTGTTTTTCTTCTAATTGTGGCTGGAATTTATTATATATCTCTTCCTGCCAATATCCAACTGTTGTATCTTTTTTGGGTTACTCTTCTAGTATCTTTCTTTTATGTTCTTTAATTTGTTTTTTTATGCCTTCAATTTGCTTGAGGGTTTTTTTAGATCTTTTTCCCATTTTTCTGTTTCTTTTTTTAAATAATTTAATAATTTTCTTGCATCAATAACTGATAGATCATTAACTTTTTTATTGTTTTTCATATTTAAATAAGATTTGTATGCCTTATGACTTCCGGTCAAATCTTTTATTAGTTTTAAAAATTGGCTTTTTTTCCAAATTTTCTTTTTCTTGATTTGTTTTAAAATATAATAAGTTCTTAATCTTAAGACCAATGAGTAACTTATAGAACTTGAAACATTTTTTCTTTTTTCCTTTTCTGCTAATGTAATTTCTAATTCATTTAATTTTAACATTTTTTTTGTTGCTCTAAGATATTCAGATAATATTTTTTTTGAAAGATAAGTTTCTTTTTTTAGTCTTTCTAATAAAGATTTATTTAATAATGTTTTAGATTCTAAAATCATAGGGTAATATAAAATTGCTTCCATTTTATTGAGAGATTCTTGAGTTATATAATTTATCTCATATTTTCCTTTTTTTATTGTTCCTTCTTTTTTTTCATTTACAACTAAAAGGTCTATGTCACTTTCCTCAGTTTGTTCATTCTTTGCATAACTTCCACATAAGTAAATTCCCTGAATTTCTACAGGATCAATTATTTTTAAGACTTCATCCAGATGAGGTTGTTCAACTAAGCAAACCCTTACTGTAGAATTCTTCCATGAACTAGGAAGTAAAACTCCTGCACTATTTCCAACAGTAATTGTAGGTTTTATTAATTCTTGCTTTGAATATATCATGTTATAACATAAGTTATAACTCTTTATAAAATTTATGGTTTTTTGTAAAAACTCAAAATTATAAAAAATCTAAATAAAAACATAGAATTATTCATAAATTTAATAGAATTTTGTTATTTATCAAATTTTAAACTAAAAGATTATTAAAATAATTACTTAAAAAAATAGAAAATCACTCAAACTTGTTCTTTTTTTCTTGTCTTGAATTTTCTGAAGAAGAAGCCTTTTTTTCAATCTTAGCAAAACTTGGAGTTGCAATAACAATGTTTTCTCCACATCCTGCAATACTTCCTTCAAGAGCATCTATTGTTTTTTTTATCTTTGAAACTGCTCTTTTTAATTCAATAGAATCTTTTTTTCTTAATTCTTTTATATCAATAACTGCTATAGTATATCCTTCTCTTAATGAATTAAGAATTTCAGTTACATCATCATAATCTTTTAAAGTAAAAATTCTTACATTTACTTTTTTCTCTAGTTGATTTTCTTGCTCTAAATCTAATTCAAGATAATCACTTTCTGAACCATCTTCAAAAGATCCTGAAAACGCTTTTCTTATTTTTTTAAATACCATGTTAAAATTAAATTAATGAGATTTATAAAGATTTCGTAATTTTTTTGCAACTATTTTTTATTGTCTTGCAAATTTTTAAATGCATTGTTACGAATATCTTCTACTCTTTTATTTAATTCTGATTCTTGTTTTTCTAATTTTTCTAATCTCATATTTAATATTTTTTCCTTATTTTGTAATTCTTGTTTTATTTTTTCTACAGAAGTTTTTATTAGGATTTGTCCTGCTAATTTATATACATCTTCTTTAGAAGAATTAACTTCTTTTAATGCTGATTGTGTTTCAGCAAGTTCAGATTGAAAAGCTTGTTTTTGATACATTATTGATTGAAGGTTTTGTTCAAGCATCTGTAATTCTTGAATTTGTGAGGAGTCTTTTTGTTCAGGCATTTTAATCTGTTTTTATTTTTTTAGATTTAGTTCTTGGTTTAACAAATATCTTAGACATGCAATTTGGACATGCAAATCTTTTTTTTAATTCAGCATCAGTAATTTTCTTACCACATTTGTAACATTTATAACTTGCCATTTTATTTTTTGTTTTCTAAGTAAAATGCTCCTCCTGTAAATTTTTTATTGCATTTTTTTCTAGTGCATTGCCAGATTCCTGTTGAAAGTCTTTTAGCACCAGGTTTTCCACAATAAGGGCATTTTTGTTTAATTCTTTGTTTACTCTCAACTCCAACATAACGAACCCTTAAAAGTCTTCCGCTTCTAGCTCCAAACTTTCCTGCAGCTCCAGTTTTTTTTAATTTTGTTGGCATTTTATATTATAATATAAAGTGAAGTCTTGGTTTTTAAAGGTTGTTGTTTAATTTCATATTGTGAATGGGGTGGCGAGGATTTGAACCCCGGTCCCGTGGTCCCAAACCACGGATCTTAACCAAGCTGGACTACCACCCCAACTCTTATTTTATCCATCTAATGTTATTTATAAAGTTATTTGTGGATTTGGTTTTAATATTAAATCTCAAAGTCTTTGGAGTATTCCCATCTTTACGAAAGTTTCCTTTAGAAGCCCAAATATTAGTGGTTTCAATATTAAACTTGCTGAGCAAATTTCTCAAAGATTCCATAAACCTTCTTCCATCAGATAAAAATCTTATTGATTTATTGAAATTTATCTGAATTCTCTCTGATTTTCCATGCTTACTTTTACTTCCTTCACAATAAAAAATAATCTTCAGATATTCTCTTGCAAATAGTTTGTTTTCTTGAATCCATCTTGGAATTTCAAAAGAACATAACAGCTTATTCCCAAAAGGAATTCCTACTTTTATTAGAAATAATGTTATTGGTTTATTAAAATATAAAAGTTTGTAGCTTATTCCATGTCCTGTTCCCTTTCTATAAATTCCATTAATACCAAATTTACATTTTATTTTATCTTCTATTTCTTTTAATATTTTTAAATTTCTTGAAGAAAAATAAAATCCTTTTTTATCTTTATATATGTCCGTCAGCTGTCAAAAAAGCTGCTATAAATGCTAAATCTTTATCCAAAGCAAAAGCTTTTTTTGGAAAATCTGTAACTCTAACATTTACTACCTCTAAACCTGCGAGCTTTTTTGCTTTATTAAAATAACCAAATTCTCTTTGACATCTTCTTGCTAGTTTTGCGATCTCTCTTAATCTTGGAGTATGCTTTAATTGTTTTGCAGATTGTTTAAGTTCTTTTAATATTTGTTCTTGTGAATTAGATAAAACTTGTGATTTCATTTTTTGCTATTTCCACCTGTCTTGAAAAAATTTATTATATAAATGTGCAAATAATTTGTGTTTAATTGAAAAAAGAAGAGATTATTTTTTCCAGATAATTAAATGGTTTTTAATGGTTTCTCAAGTTTTTTTATTGAAGATTTGGAATCTAAATTCGCAGACTATTTCTTTTCTTATTTCTTTTCTTCCTTTTTTTCTTCTTTATTTTCTGCAGTTTTTTCTCCTTCCTTTGCTTCTCCTTCTTCAGGAGATTCTTCTTTTTCAGCAGCTTGTTCTGCAGCAAGTTTTTGTTGTTGCATTTTTTGATAATTATCAAAAAATTCTTTTAATTGAGATTTTTTTTCTTGAGAAACTTCTGTTTTTTCTTCTTTAATCTCTGAATCATATTTGCCTTTTTCAATATCTTCTTCTATTTCTACAGCTTCCTTGTTTTCAATTAATAATCCAAGAGAAGCGCAAGTTCCTACAGCTTCTTTAACAGCTGCTTTTAAATCATTACAAAGTAAATTTGGAAGTTTTGTTTTTGCTACAAGAATTAATTGTTCAATTGCAATATTTCCTGCTTTTTCCTTTGCTTGAAGTCCTGAACCTTTTTCTAAACCTATTTCTTTTTTAATAAGTTCAGACATTGGAGGTGATGAAACTGAAATTTCAAAAGTCTTTGTTCCTGTATCTACATCAAGTGTAACTGGAACTTTTAATCCTTTAAATCCTGAGGTTGCTTCATTAATTTTTGAAATAACTTGTCCCATGTTTATTCCTGCTGGACCTAATTGTTGGCTTAATGCAGGACCTGGTTTCATTGCTCCACCTTCTACTAATAATTTTACTTCCATTTTATCCTAATCCTGGAACCATTTCTTCATGGTCCTCATCTTTATTTTCTGAATCTGGTTCTTCATTTTTATCTTCTCCTTCATTATTCCCACCTTCTCCTCTTCTTATAACTCTTACATTATCTGCTTTAACAGTTACTGGAAGAGGAACTGTTGCTCCAAGTAAACTAACAACTACTTCTTCTTTTTGTTTGTCTATTCTTAAAACTTTTGCTTTTTCTCCTTTTAGTGTAGAACCAATCATTTCTACAATATCTCCTTCTTTAATTGAAATTTCTGCAATTGTTGGTTCAACCATATTTTTTATTTCTTCATAAGAAAGAGTCTTTCCAATAATTCCTTTTACATATGGAAGATTAAAAACAGATTCTTCAGCAGTTTCTTTATCTTCAGCTTCTAAAATTATATAACCTCTTAATCCATGAGGTCTTACAACAGCATAAGCTTGTAATTGCTTTTTTTGAACTCTGTCTGCAATCATCTCAACTGCTCTTTCTTCTTTGTTTGTTGTTACTTTTATAATGAAAATCATTTTAGTGTTCAAACTACCTCTCTAATATCTGAGAAGCAGATATAAATATTGGGAAATTTGGGTTTATAAATTTATTTGTTCTAAAAATATGTT
>CAYWQI010000018.1:0-14973 GCA_964460535.1 Candidatus Woesearchaeota archaeon | reverse complement strand
TTTAACTATTTAAATCTTTCGGTCAAATATGTTAAAAAAATTAGTTTACTTTATACCTAAAAAGTATCTGGTCAATAATTTCCTGTTTCACAGAAATAATAAATAATAAGAAATTTTAATTAATATCTTCTGAAGTTCTTTTGGATAATTGTGCCTTTAAATCTATTATTATTAAAAAATATCTCTATAACTTGCTATATTTAATATCTAAAAGTTTTTAGAATTAATTTTTTCAGGGAAGATATTTAGTTTTATTTTTGTATTTAATATTACCAGATACTATAATTAAATCATTAAGATATTTAATTGCCTTTTTTAAAAATAATTGAATAAATCCTAATCATCATCTAAATTAAAAGTATCCAAATCAAATTCAACAACAATATCTGTTGTCCATTCTCCAAAACCCTCTTCTCTTTTTGTTTTTAAAATTATCCAAGATTTAAAATCCTGAACTTCAATACTTACTTTATTTTCTTCATAATTATATTTAATTTCAAATTCATTATTTTCAATCTCTTCATAAAATCTAGGAAAATATCTTCCCTTGTCTTTATTATGGACTAAAAGAATCTCTTCTTTTTTAGACAACATTTCTTTTTTAAAATTTTTCTTAAAAACCTCTTTAAAATTATTTTCCATGCTTTTACCTGTATCTTGAAAGATCTCTTTTAAACTTTCTTGAATTGCTTTTTCTCCAGATTCAGATAAATAAAACCTAGCTAAATTATCAGAATAAACTAATTCATCAACCATCTTATGATTTGAAATTTCTTCTTTAATTTTTCCAGTAGAAGATGCAAATAAAAACAAACTAGTAGAAGTTAGCATTAAAACCATAATTACTAGAACTGTTGTTGGTAAAGGCATACTTGCTTTTTTATTCATTGTTTTTAAATTTTTAATTTTCATTTTTAAACTTCCATAAAAATCCTTTTTTTATTTACAGTAACAGATACTAAAATTCCAAGACCCTCATGACTACTATCTCTTAAAACAGAGTAATCTCCATAAAGAGTATTTGATTGATCATTTGTAGGGGGGTTAATATGAATACCAAAACCCCCTATACTATCAAATTCCAAAGAATCTTGTTGAAATTTTAAAGCAAGTTCTTTAAATTTTTCATATTTTTTTTCTATTATTTTTTCTCTATTATCATCATCTCCTCTCTTAGGAAAATTCTCATATATCAAATCCTTAACTTGCATTTGTTCTCCTTCAAACACTACAGGAGAATTCAAAAAACTAATAAGTTGTCTTTGTAAATAAACTTCAAAAGAAAGTTCAGATATACTTAACTCATTAAATTTACTTTCTCCTGGAACAAGAGGAATATCCTTAGATTTTTCATCTCCAACTAACATTCCTGTTCCAAGAATATATAATAACATTATAAAAAATATCAACATAGTTGCAGGTAACCAAGTTAAAGTTGAACCTACTTGTGATTTTTTATTGTTTTTTAATTTTTTTAAATTTAACATTTTAATTTTCAGCAGTAGTTTTTTTACCTTTTTGATTTGAAGATGCAAGAATTTGTAATTTTCCTTTTAAAATTTTAGGCATATCTTCACGATTAGAATAATAAGAAACACTCTCTGATTGATAAATACATTTTGAACCTTCTTGATGAGTAATTTCTTGAATATCTTTTTCATTTAAACTAGAATCTTTTTCAATGCCTAATTGAATAAAACAACCATCCTTTATACTTTCAGCACCTTGTTGATAAATCAAATGTTCCTCTCCAAGTGAACCATAAAATTTAATTTCAAAATACCAAACATCTTTTGAATTTTCAAAAACCTCTTTATCAAGAGAACAATATTCAAAAATATCAAAATTCTCATTGGTTATTTTATCCACATCAACAAATCCCTGGTCAATTAAACAATTAGCTAAATGTTCATAAAGAATTTGACTCTCAGCTTGTCTTACATCAGTTTCATCTGAAAAAAAAATTAAAGCTCCCACAACAATTCCTAATCCTACAATCATCAAGATTGCAAACCACCAAATAGAAAGAAGTCTTTCTTCTCCTGCTTTATTTAAGAATAATTCACTTTTCATTTTTATCTTCATTATTATTTATTTCACTTTTGCAAATTTCTTCATTTTCACAAATATAAATAACTAGATTCTTTCCAGCACCAACATAAGATTGAATATAAGAATCTGTAAAAAACTTATACTCAAAACCTCTGTCTGATAATTTAACTAAAATTGTATTTTCCTTATTATCTACTGAAATCATTTTTTCTTTAGGAATATTATTTTTCTCTCCTTTTTTTAGAGCTTTAGAAAAATCTAATTCAAAATGCATTCCAGGTTTTCCTTTATCAGCAATAAAAGAAATTTCTTTTGCATAAGCTTCTTCATAAATAAAAGCGCCATTACTTGCACTCCAAACCCAAATTAATAAAATAGAAAAAAAAGCAATATTCAATAAAAAAAACATAACTCTTCCTTGAGTATCTGTTTGAGATTTTTTATTTTTAAATAAATTTTCTAAAAAACTTTTTATTTGCATTTTATCCTATACTCTCCAAACTATCTATTCCTAACTCATTAAATGATTCTGCAGAATACTCTGCTATAAAAATTGAACTAGCATGTCTTACCTTATCAGTATGTTTTGTATAATCATCTTTATTAAAATAATTATTTATTCCTGTTCCCAATTCCTCTCCTGCTTCTCCTCCCCCAATTAATCCTGCAGCACCTCCTCCAATAAAACCAATTCCTCCTAAAACAACACTTGCTCCAGGAACAGGAATAAATACTCCTATAGTTGCTCCAAGTTTAGCTCCTCCCCAAGCACCTGCAGAACCTAAACCAAGAGCACTTAAAATATCTGATAATTTAGATGGGTCAAATTCTAAAAAAACAACAGACTGAACTTCAGTCAAATCAATAACAGAACTTTCTTTATTACTAGCTTCAGGATTCTCAAGCCTAGTTAATAAACCTTCCCCTACATGGGCATGGATTAAATATTCCCAATAAGAGACTTTCTCATCTTGAGGAGGACTGTGTGCTAATAAATATTTTCCCATATCATGAAAATTACTTAAACTTTTTATTTTAGTATTCTCTGGTTCAAGCATTATATTAGAACAAATTACTCCTCTTTTTTCTCCTTTCAAATTATCTCTTTTAAAAATCTGTAATCTTCCTTCTCCCATCATCCAAAAACAAGTTGCCATTTCATCAGCAAACAATCTCATAATCTCTTTTTTTTGTTCTAATTTATTTTCACTAACCACAACTATATCAAACTTTTCCCAATAATTCTCACATTTATCAACCTTATTTTTATCTTCAGTCACACAAATATTTCTTGTCTTGCATTTCAAAGGCACAAGGTCTTTACTAGAACTATGCCACTTATCCCATGAAGCTCCTCTTAAAACAACACTTTGATGACATGTTTCTCTATCCACCATTCCTTCCCAACTTAATTGAGAATATAAAAACCAGACCACTAAAGCAAATCCTACAAGAGCTAAAATAATTATAATAACCATTTCTGCAGGCAAACCTGAAGCTTTTTTATTCTTATTAAAAACTGAAAATATTTTTCTATTCATTTTAATTAAATTCCATAACTCTTAATCAAGAGGAATATTCCAAAAACAGCTGCAATAAAAAACAAAATCCACAGCATCCAATCCATAAATTTATTTGTTACAATCATCTGTGCTTTTTTATTAAACCTAAAACAACACTTTTTTCCTCTTTTTTCCATATAAGAAAAACAAAAAACAGGTTAATAAATATTTCCTTATATTCTTAAAAACAATAAAATTTTTAAAATATAAAATCTAAAAAAACATATGAAGAGTTTAGTTTCAAAACTAGTTGCCCCTATTTTAGCAGGAAGTTTAATTTTATCAGGCTCTATACACTTTTCACAATTAAACCAAATAAATAACTTAAAAGAAAATCTCTCTAGTTCTAGAAAAAAGATAAAAAGATTAGAAAAAGAAAATCAATTAATTCCTGAATTTGAAAAAGTATTCAAAGAAAAACATCTTCAAAAAAAAGTAGAATATGTGCCTTTGAATGATAAAAATCTTGGATTTTATATGTTTCATGGAGACCATTCTATTTATCCGAATTATCAAGGACGTACAATGAATTTTGTAGGTTTTTTTCATGAAATATCAAAAAAACATTCATTAGGTTATCCTATAAAAAACTTGGTTGCACGAGCAAAAATAGATGACCATGCAAAAAGAAGTTCTAAATTTCAATTTTGGACATACATAAGAGAATTCAAATCAGAAGAAGACATGGCAGAACATTTTTCAGCAGATTGTTCATTTGATCCTAAACAAGGAACTCTAAATCTTTTTGCAGAAAGAATGCACATAGCAATGTATGATATTAGGATTTATTCAAAAGAAGGCATGGGAAATTTTTTAGATTCACTTGAAGATTATTGCTACAGATTAAAAGTAAAAGGTATGAGAGGAAGCTCTCCCTACACTGTTCGTTCACCTGAAGAATTTAAAGAAAGACTTATTTCTCATAAGGATTTTATGAGAATAATTCACAATAATAAAAAAAGAGTGGAAATGAATAAAGAAAATCTTCATTGGAAAAATCCTATTTCAATTTTTAGAGATTATTCTAATTAATAAAATTCTTATATTAAATTTATTTAAGTTTTTTCAGAAATTTCAAAGATAATCTTAATTACTCCTTCTTTATTAGAATATTCTTTTATATCCCCTTTATTATAAGAAATTCTTTCTGTATATCTAGAATAAATCCTTTGTTTGCATGCATTTCCATCTCCATCTATTTTAAATGAAGGATATACTTTTCCTTCTTTAATAATTTTAATACAAAGAGCATTTCTATCAAAAGCGTCTCCATAAATCTCATTTGCTTTTTTTGCTATTGGATTATGAATTCCTCCAGTACCTTCATCTTTTAAATCATGCTCAACAACATAAGGAAGAATCTCTTTAATACTTGTAGTTAATTCTTTTCCTTCTTTTACCACTTCAATATTTGAATTTAAAAAATCATCCCACTTATATTCTTCTTTTTCTGTATCTCCTTTATCAATAGGTTTTAAATTAAAACCTTCCCTATTATTAAATAATTTTTCATTAGCATAAATTCTCAAATTATCTTCTTTTAGAATAAATATTTCTCTTGGAATGGTTTTCAAAGAAACATATTTTGGATCAATGACATCTCCTGTCTCTAAAAATAAATTAATATCTTTAAAAGAAGAACAAGTTCCAAGACTTTCTTGACATTCTTTAAAATAGTCATCACTTCCTCCAGTTGTTCTACCCGATTTAAACTTTTCTACATTCTCACAAAAACAAATTTTGTCTTCTATTAAAAACAATCCCCAATCCCTTGGACCTTCAATCAAGATATTTGCAGTTTCACCTTCTTCTAATCTTTCAATAACTCTAACAATTTTTTCTAACTGAACTTCTGCTTGTTGTAAATCTGTTTTTCTTTCAAAAGTTCCATATAATTTAACTCCAAGATACATTAAAAATCCAATACAAACAATTGCAAGAATTACTTTAATTGTAAATCCTACTGCAAAAGTTCCTCTTTTTTTATTTAACATAAATTAATCTAATTAAGAGTATTAATAAATTTTTGTATATTTAAGATTTAGAGATAATTCAAAATATTTAACTTATTTATATCCTTAAAAACACTCAAAAAATAGTAGCTAGTAACAGATTTATATTTCTTTCAATAATTTTCTTCTTCACAAATTTAATAAAGAATAAGAATGATAAATTTTAATTAATATAAACTTAAATCTTCTTGAGAAATTGTGAATAGATATTTTTTACTATTGAAATGAATGTAATTGGTAACACTTAAGGTTCTACTTAATAATTTCCTGTTTCACAGAAGCAATGAATAATAAGAAATTTTAATTAATGTCTTCTGAAGTTCTTTTGGATAATTGTGCCTTTAAATCCATTATTATTAGAAGATATTTCTATACCTTGCTATATTTAAGCCCTAAAAGTTTTTACTATTAATCTTTTTTCAAGAAATATATTTGGTTTTATTTTTGTATTTAGTGTTACCAGATACAAATGAATTTTTATATCTTGTTCTGTTTAAGTCATGAAAATTTTTACTATTAATCTCGCGTTAGATAATGAAGTTTAAATTTTGTTTTTGCTGGAAGTGTTACCAGATACAGAAAATAAAAAACTTTTTATATATTAAATAACAATTAAAAACATGAGAAAAAGAAATAAAAAAAGATTCTTATCAGGATTAACTTCTCTCTTATTGTCTGCAGGAATAAGTCTTTTTCCAACTCAAGCAAATTCCCAAGAAGAATATCAAAATGAAGCTGCAAAATTTATGAGAGATATTGGAAAATTTGACAAATACCTCAATGCTTTTGGATTTGGAACAGGCATGGATTGGGAAAATACTGCAAAGATAGTTGAAGAATCAGATAAAGAATTAGATGAAGTTCAAGAAAAAATAAACAATGGAGAACCTTTCACATATTTAGGAGTTGAATTTAATCCTTCAGATTATCAAAAACACATAATTACTCCTGAAAATAACTTAGAACAATCTCATCAAGAAAAAGACCAAATAAATAAAGAACAGCCAATTAATGAAACTCCTAATCAGAATTCAAAAAAAGAAAAAAGAAACCAATCATCTCAAAAAGAAATTCAAAATTTGTCTGAGTTAGAGCAATCTCTTTTAGGAAAATGGACTTCTCAAAATAAAGAAACAATATTTAATCTTAATCCAACAAATTTAATTTTAGATTTAGGTGAGGATTATGCAAAACAAAATTTTCCAAATGGAACTTATGAATTAAAACAAATTCCACAAGGAATTTTACTAACTCTGCCAGACAGAACTCCTGGACAAAAAGAAGTTTTATTAAAAATAAAAGAATCAGGAGACTTATTAATTGATAAACCCTCTGCATTTAAATCATACTCAAATAAAGAAAAAATAGAATTTTCTCCAGGTTCAATAATATTAACAAATTCTGAAAAAGATAGAAAAAACAAAGAATTATCAGATTATCTTATTGAAGAAAATTGCTTAGCTGAATGTCTTCCATTTAAAAATAGTTTAAAATATTTAACAAAAGAACAAAAAAAGAGGACTCTAGAAGGAACATGGAAATTAACAAGTGGGAAATTTTTTTATCCAGGAATGCTTATAAGCTATGTTTTACCTCCAATGGTTGAATTTAAAAAAGGTGAAGATGAAAAAATAAGAAGAAGATATTTTATGACCACATTAAAAGAATTAAAAAAAGTCAAAAATAACGAAATAAAACTTGGTCAAACAAGATGGAAATTAAAAAAGGAAAAAATAGAATTTGAAGATTATACAGGCCCAGAAGTAAGGTCTTCTCCCTTATTTTCAAGAGGATTAGAATTTTTTAATTTAAACACTTTGATATTACCTATGTCTTCTACTGAATTTTCTAAAACCAAATGGGGTTTAGAAACTTTTACAACAAAACAAGACCAATTTGCAGTTTATCAAAGAATGTCTTTTTCTAATATTATAAGTAAAATAGAATCAGAGAATGAGTCAAATGATTTCTACAGATTAATCAACTTAAAAAAAATTATAGATAAATACCCTTCGATAAAATAAAATGAATTTAACAAAAAAATTAATGCACTCTAAAAAATATTGGAGTTCAACATTATCAAAGATATTTTTAGGAATGGCTTTAATTGCTTCTCCATTGCAAGCAAATCCCCCAGAGATTAATTCAATTCTGAAATTAAACAAAAAAGAATATAAAGCAGAATGGAAAAATGCAGTGCATATGGCTGAAGATGTTGGAAAAAAATTTGGACAATTGTCTAACAAAATAAATTCTGGAAATGAGTTTGATTACCTCGGAGCTGTTTTTAATGCGCATTTGGCAAAACAAAAACCAGAAAGAATTATAGTGACAAGAAGTGCAGAATCAAAAAAACAACAGAAAAATAACAGGACAGCAAGATCTTATTTACTTCAACATGAAAATCTAGAAGACATCACTCTTGCAGAAACAAATCCTTTTGGAGGTAAACCAAATCCAATAATTAAAACTAATAATCAAGTACTACATACCCTTGGTATTCAAAAAACAATTGCAACAAGATACCATCTTTTAGAAAATCTTCATATAAACCAATTTATAATTCAATTTGAAAATACTAAAAAATTAGAAGATTTTGATAGTTCAGGAATTTGGTATAATTGCCTTTATAAATATCCTAGAATATTCTCTGATTTTCAAAACCTAATTATCCTTGACTATCCCTCAGAAATGAATTCTAAACAATCCTCAGCACGTTATCTTGCGGATGACTTATATTGTTGGGAAAAATTTCCAGATAGTACTCCCAAACTTTCAAAACTTGAAAAAAAAATTGCTGGTTTATGGGAATCTGAAAATAAAAAAACAAGAGTTTTAATAAACAAGAAGGGTTTAGCAATCGATCTTGGAAAAAATTATTCTGGACAAGTCTTCCCAACAGGCTCTTTCAGATTAATATCTACCCAACAAGGACAATTATGGCAACTTCCTCCAAAAACTTCTGGACAAAATCAAATTCCTTTTGAAATATATAACAAAACAAATCTTTTAATACGTGATTTAGGAAATAATCCTCCAATTAATTCTTTTAAGGATTTAAAATCTGGAAAACCTATTAAATTAAAAAAAATCTATAGTTCCAAAGATTTAGAAATCATTCATCAAAAAATGCCTCTACCTATTTTAGGGAGATGGATTGCAAAAGAAATGCAAGGAAAACCAGGTAAAAAACCAATTATAATAGATTCAAAAGGAAGAAAAATAAAAAGAGGAAAAATAAAACTTAGATTTGAACAAGATAAAAGAGGAAATGCCAGAGAATTAACAGATGATGAAGAAAGATGGGATGTAAATTATTTTAAATATTCCATTAATACAAACACAAATCCCAAAGTATTGAATTTAAATTTTAAAGAAGGTATAAAAGAAACAAAGAAAGAATTTCCTATTAAATTCCCAAATAAACACGAGTTACATCTAGACATAACTCCAGATAACAACCAAGATTTTGATGAATTTGTTGCATTCAGCAGAAACTTAAGAGGTTTTTATGATCCAGAAAAACAGAAAATAAAAAATATAAATACCAAAAAAAACAAAATTAAAAATCTTGAAGAAGTAAAAGAATTACTATCCGGGAAATGGGAATATTCTGGAGATTCTAAGAGAATTCCAGAAAACTTAAGATTTTTCTTTAGCAAAGATAGTTTTGGTTACTTTATGAATGAACAATTTGTTGGACCTTTTAAATATGAAATAAGAGGAGATTCAAACTTTAAAGAAATTGTAATAAAAGAAAATGAAAGAAAAATCAATTTTGGAGATTTTAGGTTTAATTCTGAAGATGAATTGCTCTTAAAAACTCTTCACAGAGATCCTAAAACAGAACAAGAATCAAAACATTTTATTTACCTGGAAAAAATTTCTAATAAATCTCAAGAAAAAGATATGGGCATCCTAAAAAAAAGCTCTCAAAAAAATACTCAACAACAAATAGGAACTTGGGTTTATCTAAAAGGAAATGACAGATTATTGGACTTTAAAGTAAAATTCAATGAACAAGAAATTTTATCAAGAACAAGGAAAAAAACATTCGGACCTTATTCATATGTTACAATTCCTCACTTTATTCCAGGTTCAATCAACTTTCACGTAAACTCAGATAAAGAAGATTTTACTATATACAGTGCATTTAAACAAAACAACAACAAAGAAGAATTAATATTTAACACAAGAGAATTAATTAGAACTTGGAAAAAAGCACATTTACAAAGAGGAGATTGGAAAAGAGATTATGGTAAAGAAATTAGAACCAAAAGAAAAATAAAAGAATTAAAAGGCTTGCTTAAAGGAACTTGGAAACTTGATAAGGATACTCCTTCTCCTGTTTACTGGGGGTTTGATGATAATCACATTTATACTCCAGAAAAAATTGTTCAATATCATTGTAATTCAAATAGGCCTACACAATTAATAAATTCAGATAATACAAATGATATCTATAATCTCGGGCTAATAATGACTTTTAGAGATCACTTAAAAATAAGAAATAATAATAAAAATTCTTTTTTTAAAAAACAAGACAATGAATTATTAGAGGATAAATTAAACACAAAATCCTCAAAATAAAATTCAAGATAAATAAAATCATTGGATAATCTTATTAAATAAAATCAATAATCACAAAAATCACTCGGAATTTCTGGATAACCATAAAGTTGATTAAAAATGTCTTGTTTTGTTTTCAAAGCTTCTTTAGAATATTTAATTTTCTTATTTCTTGAAACTTCATCAAAAATGCTTGAAGCAAAATCACATTTATTTTCTGCAGATAAAATGTTTTGAATAATCTTTAAATATTCATTAGAAATATCATCTAATAGGTATCTATTATTAATTAAATCTTTTGCATTAGGTCCAATATATTCATAGGGAGTTTTCTTATTTGGATAAATCCAAACAACTCCATAATCGTTTTTATAATCCCAAAAAAATTCTATTTTATCATTAATCCAAGCAGTTATAATCAAACTTATTCTATCAGACTCCCCTTCTTCCCATAACCTCTCATTTTTACAACCAACAAAACCATCATAACAATAAGCTCCTTGATTACAAGTAAAATCTTGAAGTTTTATTTCACCTTTATCAATTAAATCGCCAGATTGAGAATCAAGACAATAACATTCCCCAGAACTTGTTACTTTATAATCCTCATCAACTTGACATTTCTTGTTTTCATATTCTTTTAATTGTTCTTTAATTTTCTTTGAAAACTCACTTTCTTCAATTCTACAAATTAAAACTCCTTCTCCAGGAAGTTTATATGCTCCATCAAGTTGTCTTAATTTTTCATTAAAAGTATCATAATCTCCTAATCCCCAATAATCCTTCTTTGAAAAATCAGATTCATACTCTGGATTAAAAATCCATTTTCCCACTTCAATGTCTTTATCAGTTATTTCAGCAAGTATTGTGTCTTTAGTCATTGGATTAATCCAATATGCATCATCAATTTCTATAATTCCTTTTTTTGCATTAAATTCAAGTTCTGACTTAAAAGGATAATTTGATAACTTACTTACATCCTCTTCTGGATCTTCTATAAAACTTATTTTATTTTTTCTTGATTTAGAAACATAACCTACAACTTCAGGACAAATACTTCTTATTTGTGCTTCACTTAATTTAGTAAAATCAAGAGTTTCTGATTCTGGAGCATCATATTGAGGAAGTATTTTTAACCACTTATTTATATTACCTGCATTAATCATCCAAAGAATAGTTACTCCTAAAATAATGAAAACAATAATTCCTCCAACAACCATATTTTGAGTTATTTGTCCTTTATTATTTGTCATTTTAATTAAAAACTTCAATCATCCTCCCAAATCTAAACAAACTTTTTAAATAATCAGAACCCCCTTCAAGTCTTGGAACTAAAACAAGATAAACTCCTATTAAAAATAAAATAGCTGCTAAAATAATTATAATTGTCTTTGCTGAGATTTCTAAACCCCATACACTTGCTTTTTTATCTAAAAAAAATCTAAAAAATTTTCCAAATCCTCTTTTTTCCATATAAAAATTAAATAAAGCTCATTAATAAATTTAACTAAATTAATTTTATATTTAAAAAATAATAAAAACAAAAACTATTTAACAAAATAAAAATTCTCTTCTAAATAATTTCTTCAACTACAGATTTAATAAGTTAATTAATATCTTAGAACATTTTTTACTATTAATTATTTACCTTTCTCAATAAAAACCTTGTTTATTTCAAGACTACAATCCACCTAAAACAACAGAAGCTAAAACAAACAATACAATACTTGCTATAAAAGCAGTTATAAAATAAAATAACATTCCTGTTTTTAGATTTCTTCCAATTTCATAAGTTCTTGTTAATCTATCTTCACCACTATCAATTGTTACTAAAGAAGAAGTTAAAATAAATACAATTTGTATTAAATAAATTCCAATAGCAATTTGTAAAAAATAAGGAGGAATCATTTGTTCTGCTTTAAATATATCTGATATTGTTCCAACTCCTCCAATTCCTGTACTTCCAGAAGAAGCAGACTCCATTAAATTTTCAAGTTTTAATAAAATAGCAGATATCATTCCTGCAAGACCAACAACAATTCCTGATAATAAAGGAGCAAGAAAAGTCATGTTGCTTTTCATGTCAGAAACAACTTCAGCTAACATGTCTTTTAATCTATCTGTTATTTTTCTAATATTTTTAACATATTGAGAAATACTCATTAAACTTGTTGAAGCAATTTTCAAACCTTTTTTACTTGATTCAACAAGAATCCTCATGCTTGTTGAAATCAAATCACTTGGATAATAATTTATAGCTCCCCTTTTACTATCAAAAATAGCTCTTTCAACATTCATTCCAAGTTGCCTTATATTATAATTAACTCTTTTAAAAAAATCCTCTGTTTTTAATCCTTGAGAAGATTCTATTGCTCTTGAAAAAACAAGTTCAGGAGGAGTTCCATTTCCAATTCTACTTCCTAATTGAAATAAAGAATTATTAAACTCTGCTTCAAGTTTTCTTGTTGAATTTCTTTCTTTTATTAACTCCTTTGTTTTAAATTTAAAAACAAGAGAAAAATATAATGCAATTCCTAAAGGAAAAAACATTCCCATTATCAAAGATCCTATTCCATAAGGACCTCTAATACTTCCAGAAAAACCTTCACTAATAAATCCAAATATCTGTTCCTCTCCAATAAAACTTAATCCAATATTCCCAAAAGTATAGTCTCTTTCAATACCTATCCAATTTGGAACAGGAGTATAACCAAATATTAAAGGTAGCAAACCAATCAATAATAAAGGAAAACAAATAAAAAAAGCTTTCCAATAAGGTTTTTTACTTGTATAATTCTTATAATATCTATTTCTTTCTAAAAGATTTGTTTCTCCATAACCTCCAGGCCTCATTAAAAGAAACTTATTCATTAAAAAAAACGCAATAAAAGGAATTAAGAGATTATATAAAATAAAAACATGGCTTGCTTGTAAATATTCTCCAACCATTGCTGAAGCCAAAGGTAATAAAGCTAATCCTAAAACAGGTAATGTAGTTCCTAACATATAAGTATTTTGCAAAGGAGATTTAACATTATGTACAAATTTCAACATATTATCATAAACTCCATCTAAAACAACTTGTAGTGATTTTTCTAAAGTAGCAATTCTTCTGTTCTCATCAGGTTCAAATAAACTGCTTTCAATTAAATGAAAACCCTCTATAAATTCAGAAGAATAATCTTTCCAAATATTTAAATAATTATTCAAACTTTCCTTAATACTTGAAAATTTTCCTATTTCCACATCATAAAAAACTTTTTTTAAATCAAGAGATAAAGGTTCTTGAAGATGTTGTGCAGCAAAAGAGATTGCTTTTTCTAAATTAGGAGTATGTCTCATATAAACAACAATATAAAGAATTGCAGGAACCATCTGGCTACTTGCTTTTAATCTCCATTTATTAGCTAATCTTTCAGGAATACCATTTAGATAATAAAAAAGAAATATTGAAGATATCATACTTAAAAAAAATAACATAAAAGGAAACCCCCCTCTTATTAACATAATTGAAAATGAAATAATTAAACCTAACATAAAAACCATGATAAATCCCATAACACTTAAAGTATAAGCTTGCCAAGGTTGAATATCCAAATGTGCAATATTTAAATATCTCTGAATCTTTTTTTCTTTTTCCTCAGAAATTTTCATTTTAACAAAACTCCCAAGACTATGACACCATTTTTCATATTTAGAAAATTGAGGAGACATTTCATTTTTAAATTTCATATAAGAACCACTATATTTTTGAGAATTTTCTGAATTTGAATTTGAAGAATTATTAATTTGTTTTTCAATTTTACCACTATATTTATTCAAAACCTCATCCACAGAAGGTTTTTTGTCATTAGGAAAATTACTTTTATTCATTTTTTATTTTTAACTCCTTTTTCTCTTTTTTCTTTTTTTCTTTATTATTCTTATTTTGTTTCATCTCTTCCTCTTTTTTGTTTTTTTATTATTCTTTTTATTATTCCTTGGAAATTTCTTTTTTTATTTGTTTTGTTTTAATTCTTTTTATTTTTATATAAATTTAATTCTATTAATTCTTTTACAACAAAATTCTTTACAAGTTCTGCTTTTTTGATTCCTAATTCATCAGCAATTTTTTGTAGATTTTTATCTAAACTCTCAGATACAGATATCTTAATTTCTTTTCCAGACATGTCATCACCTCTTTTTTAACAATAAGGACAATATATTGCACTTATCATTCACTAATTAGTGAGTTTTTATATTTATAAATGTTTCTAAAAATCTTATCTAATAAAACTAATTACAAAAATAAAAACAAACACATTCTCTAAATAAAGATTAATAGTAAAAACTTTCAAATCTTAAAAATAAGAGGTTATAGAAATATTTTCTAATAATAATAATAATAATAATAAATTTAAAGGAACAATTATCCAAAAGAAATTCAGAAGATATTAATTTAAATTTCTCATTACTTATCAAATCTAGAAACAAGAAGATTATTAAGTAAAACTTCAAGTGTTACAAGATACTAAAAATCTTTAAAAAAAGTCTGTGCCGAGGCTTGAACTCTTCCTCCTCCAAGACTCGGGTTATATATTATTTATTGTAAAAAGTCTGTGCCGAGGCTTGAACTCTTCCTCCTCCAAGACTCGGGTTATATATTATTTATTGTAAAAAGTCTGTGCCGAGGCTTGAACTCGGGACCTCTACCTTTTTGAAATTTTCTTAAAACAATATTATGAAACTCATACCAAGGTAACACTCTACCAACTGAGCTACACAGACACAAATAAAAA
>CAYWQI010000017.1:1444-15570 GCA_964460535.1 Candidatus Woesearchaeota archaeon | reverse complement strand
CACACTAAATTTTATAAACTCTTTTTTTCTATTTAATTCATGAAGATATTAACATTACATTGTGATTATATAAATTTCACTCCAAAGAAAAAAGCTCTGAAATCAATTCCAGAACTTTCTGAAAAAGATAAAAAAGAAAAACAAATAAAAGAGTGTTTAGTTGTTTTAACAGCAGTTGAATCTGGTGATAGTGAAAAAGAATTACAAGAATCTCTTTCTGCTATTAAGAAAAATTCAGAACAAGTTAATACAAAAAACATAGTAGTTTATCCATATGCTCATTTATCAAGTAATTTATCAACTCCAAAACAAGCTCAAGAATATTTAAACAAGACAGCAGAAGAATTAAAAAAATCTGGTTTTAATATTGAAACAGCACCTTTTGGTTATTACAAGGAATTTGAACTCAAGGTTAAAGGGCATCCTCTTTCTGAATTAAGCAAAGAATTTGGAAATAAAAAAATTATTAAAATTGATGAAGAAAAAGAAACTGAAAATGATGAAACTGAGGCCTTAAAAGCAGAAGAAAAATTAAAATCATATTGGCACATAATGACTCCTGATGGCAAACTTCATGATGTAGGAAAATTTGATTATAAAAAGCACAAAAATCTAAAGAAATTTGCAACTTATGAAAAATCAAAATCAAGAAAAGTTGTAAAAGAACCAGCACATATTAAATTAATGAGAAAATTAGAACTAGTAGATTATGAACCTGGATCTGATTCTGGAAATTTAAGATATTACCCAAAAGGAAAAATGATAAAGGCCCTTATAGAGGAATTTGTGACTGATAAAGTCTTAGATTATGGAGGAATGGAAGTAGAAACTCCAATAATGTATGATATTAAAAATCCAATATTAGAAAAATACCTACAAAAATTTCCTGCACGACAATACCAAATTGAATCAGATAAAAAAACTTTCTTTTTAAGATTTGCTGCCTGTTTTGGACAATTTTTAATGGCAAAAGATGCTGGAATTTCTTATAAAGATTTGCCTTTTAAATTATATGAGCTAACAAGATATAGTTTTAGAAAAGAACAAAAAGGAGAGCTTTCAGGTTTAAGAAGATTAAGAAGTTTTACAATGCCTGATGTTCATGCTCTTTGCAGAGATTTAAAACAAGCAATGGACGAATATAAAACAAGATTTAATCTTTGTTTAAATGTTCTTGATAATATGGGATTAGATAAGAATGATGTAGAATTAGCCATAAGATTTACTAAAGATTTTTATAATAAAAATAAAAAGTTTGTAGAATATCTTGTAAAAACTTTTGGAAAACCTGTGTTAGTTGAAATGTGGGATGAGAGACCTTTTTACTTTATATTAAAATATGAATTAAATTTTGTTGATAGTGTAGACAAAGCAGCTGCACTTTCTACAGATCAAATAGATGTCGATAATGCTGAAAGATATGGGATGATGTATACTGATAGAGATAATAAAAGAAAATATCCTTATGTATTACATTGTTCTCCTTCAGGAGCAATTGAGAGAGTTATGTACGCTCTCCTTGAAAAATCAGAACTTTCAGGTAAGCATTCATTGCCTTACTGGCTTTCCCCAACACAAATAAGATTACTTCCAGTATCAGATAAGTTTAATGACAAGGCAATTGAGTTGGCAGAAGAATTAAAAAAAGAAAAAATTAGGGCAGATGTGGATGATAGAAACGAAACAAGCAAAAGAAAAATAGTAGATTCTGAAAAAGAATGGGTTCCTTTTACAATTTTTGTTGGAGATAAAGAGTTAAAAGAAAATAAATTTAAACTAAGAATCCGGGGAGAGAGTGGTTTAAAAGACTTAACAAAAGAAGAATTATTAAAAAAATTAAAAAAACTTCAAGGAGAAATGCCTTGGAGGCCTCTTCCTATGAACATATTATTAAGTAAGAGACCTACTTTTGTTGGATAAAATCAAACAAGAAATTGATAAAAGAGAATAATTCTTCTTCCATATAAATATTTAGATTTTTAGAGTTTATAAAACTTTGCTATATGAGAGCAAAGTTTGTAGTTAATCTTTGCCATGCCATAGCAAAGCATCTTTAAATTTTAAGAAAAATGTTCATAAATTCAGATTTTTTCTAAAACCGAAAAACTTATTAAAGCTCTTTCATAAAAGGGCTTTATGGAACAATTATTAAAAAAACATTTTGGATATGAAAAATTCCGTCCTATGCAAAAAGAAATTGTAGACAGTGTTTTAAATAAAAAAGATTGTCTTGTTTTAATGCCAACAGGAGGAGGAAAATCAATGTGTTATCAATTTCCTGCAGTAAATCTGCCTGGAATAACTATTGTTATTTCTCCATTAATTTCTTTAATGAAAGATCAGGTTGATAGTTTAAATGAAAATGGAATTCAAGCAAGATTCATAAATTCTTCTTTATCAGCAAAAGAAATATCAGAAATTCAGGAGAATATTCATAAGATAAAACTTCTTTATATTGCTCCAGAAAGATTAGCTTCAAAAGGATTTGAGGAATTTTTAAAAAATTTAAATGTTAGTTTAATTGCAGTTGATGAAGCACATTGTATTTCACAATGGGGACATAATTTTCGTCCAGAATATAGAAATCTAAATAAATTAAAGAATTTTTTTCCACAAGCTTCAATAATTGCCTTAACAGCAACAGCAACACCTAAAGTAAGGCAAGATATCTTAGAACAACTTGATTTACATAATCCAGAAATTTTTATTTCAAGTTTTAATAGAGAAAATCTTAATTTAATGGTTTTTGAAAAAAAGAAAATAGAAAACAAGATACTTAGGCTTTTAAAAGAACATAAAAATGAATCTGCAATAATTTATTGTTTTTCTAGAAGAGATGTTGAAAGATTATCAGAATTTTTAAATGATCGCGGTTTTAATGCTCTTCCATATCATGCAGGACTTAATGGAAAAACAAGAAAATTAAATCAGGATTTATTTATTCAAGGAAGAGCAGATATTATAGTTGCAACAATTGCATTTGGAATGGGTATTGACAAGCCAGATATAAGATTAATTATTCATCAAACATTTCCAAAATCTCTTGAAGGATATTACCAAGAAATAGGAAGAGCAGGAAGAGATGGATTAGAAAGTGATTGTGTTTTGTTTTATTCAAGAGGAGATTTATCAAAACACAGATATTTTATTAATAAACTTCCTAATATAGAGGAAAGAAAAAAAGAATGGGAAAAAATTAGAGGAGTTTTGAATTATTGTGAAATCTCAATTTGCAGAAGACACTATCTTTTAGATTATTTTGGAGAAAAATTTCCAAAAGAATGTTCTGGTTGTGATATTTGTGGTTCTGCAGAAGATAAGAAAAAATTACTTGAAGGATACACTTTTATTAAAAAAACAGATTATGATAAAAAATTATTTGAAAAACTTAGAAATTTAAGAAAAGAAATTTCATTCCAAAGAAAAGTTCCTTCTTATGCAATTTTTGGAGATAGTGCATTAAAAGAAATGGCAATCCAATTACCAAAAAATACAGGAGATTTTTCAAAAATCAAGGGAGTTGGTGAAAAAAAATTAAAAGATTATGGAAATCCTTTTTTAAATATAATAAATAATCATTTAAAAGAAAAAAATAAAGAACAAGAAAAAGAAATTAACAAGGCATTAACAGGACAATTAAAAAAGTGTGAAAATACAAGAAGAGGAGTTTTTGAAAAAAAATTCCTATATGATATGGCAAAAGAACAAGGATTAAGTGCATCAACTATTATAGATCATATAAATAAACTTCTTTCTGCAGGAATAAAATTAGATATAGATTATTTATTACCTGAAAAAAAGGATATAGAAAAAATAAAAAAAGCTTTTGAAAAATTTGGAATAGAAAAACTTAGTCCAGTATATGTTTATTTTGATAGTCTTTTTACTTATGAAACTCTAAAATTAGTTAGATGCAAAATTATTATAGAAGATAGAGGATATTAATAACTCTTAAAAGAAATAATTTATTCTTTAATATCATTACTTCTACTAATTTATCTTTTCTTAGATTTTTTTAGATAATTTGATTTTAAATTCCTTATTATTAAAAAATATCTATGTAAATTGTTATGTTTAAGTCCTAAAAGTTTTTACTATTAATATTTTTTTAGAGAAAAGATTTGAATTTTATTTCTGTAGCAAGTGTTACTATTTAAAATAGAAAGATTTAAATAGTATACTTTCAAGTATACTACTAAGGAGTATACTAAAATGAAATTTAAAAATCGTGTAAATGAATTGAAGATTTTGGATGAATTATATGAACAAAAAAAATCCAAACTCATTGTTTTATATGGTAGGAGAAGGGTTGGAAAAACAGAGTTATTAAAAGAATTCTTGAAAAAACACAAAGGATTATATATTCTTGCAAGGCAGGAGTCTGAAGCAGAACAGTTAAAAAAAGTCAGTTCACAAATTGCAGAATATTTTAACGACGAAGTATTAAAATTAAATCCTTTTGCAAACTGGGATTCATTATTTGTTTATTTAGCAAATAAACCCCGAATTCCAATTGTTTTTGATGAATTTCCATACATTGTTCAATCTACAAAGAAAATAACTAGCATACTTCAAGATTATTGGGACAATTATTTTTCTAAGAAAAATGCTTTTATTGTTCTTTGTGGTTCTTCTATTACAATGATGGAAAAACTTTTACATAAAACTAGTCCAATTTATGGAAGAAGAACTGAACAAATTCTTTTAGAGCCTCTTAAGTTTCAAGATGCTTGTTTGTTTTTTCCAGGAAAAACAAGTTTTAAAGACAGGGTTTTGTATTACTCTATACTAGGAGGAATGCCAGCGTATCTTCTAGAATTTGATTTTAATAAAAGTTTAAAAGAGAACATAAAAGAGAACATTTCAAGGAAGAACAAGTTTCTTTACCAGGATGTTCTTTTTACTTTAAGAGAAGAATTAAATGAGCCAAGGAACTATTTTTCAATTTTGTATTCTATTGCTAAAGGAAATACAAAACAAGGACAAATAGTAAATGATACTGGACTAGAGAAATCATTTGTTAACAAATATCTTGGGGTTTTGATTGATTTGCAACTTGTCGAAAGAAGAGTTCCTATAACTGAAAAGAATTATGCCAAATCTAGGAATGGAATTTACTTATTGAAAGATAATTTTTTCAAGTTTTGGTTCAAGTTTATTTTTGAAAATCAAGAGTATGTTGAACAAGAAAAACAAGAAAAATTATTAGATGAGAAGATTTTACCTAATTTGAAAGGTTTTGCAGGAAATGTTTTTGAAGAGGTTGCATTATCTGAGATGATCCGAAGCAAGAAGTATGATAATTATCTGTTTGGTCGATGGTGGGATAAAAATTCTGAAGCAGATATTGTTGGAATAGATAATTTTAATAAGAAGCTGTTAATTGGAGAAGTTAAGTTTAAGAAACTAAATAAAACAGAGATAAATTCAATAAAAAATTCACTTTTGGAAAAATCTGAAAAAATAAATACTTTTGGTTTTAAACAAGAGTTACTTATTGTTTGTTTGGATTGCGATTATAAAGATTCAGAAGTTGAAATAATAAAACTTAATTAAAATGTTAAAAATACAAAATTTATAAAAACATTTTAAAGGAGTAAAGGCAGTTAATAACTGTAGTTTTGATATGAAAAAAATCATATTACTGCTTTAATTGGAAATAATAGTGCAGGATAGTAGGTAGCAAAACACTTATAATACAGGTTTTTTATAAAAGAGAGAGGATTTACAAGAGATAAAATGAACTTCCAATTTTACTTAGAAAAACTTTATGATTCAGAGAATTTTGCAAAATTTTTAAAAGAAAATCCTGATGCATATCCTACTAGTTGTTTTTTTGAAATAGACCTTTCACATTTAAAAAATCCAAAAGCAAAAAATCAGGATAAGCAACATTTTGATTATTATGTTCCAAGTATTAATAAACTCTTTAGTTTTAAACTTGAATTTTCAGAAGAACAAATAGAACCAATACAACAAGAAATATTACAAGCAAATAATTTTCCAAAACTTGCATTAAATTATTCTTTTGATTTTGATAAAATAAAATCTTTAATTGAAAATGAAATGCAAAAACAGAAAATATCTAATAATATTGAAAAAATGTTGTTTTCACTTCAAAAATTAGAAAAAGATAATAAAGATTATTTAATAGGAACTATTTTTCTTTCAAATCTTGCAATGTTAAAGATAAAAATAGATATTCAAGATATGAAAATTACAGAATTCAAAAAACAATCTTTTATGGATATGATGAATATTTTCAAGAAAAACAAACCCCAGAATTCAGAAAATTAATTCTTTAAAAGATTAATTAAAAATCTTTTGGATTATATTAACCTCTTTCATAAGAATAAATTATATTCTCTAAAATATATTTTCAAACATATATGTTTTAAGTTATTTATTTTTAAAAACTCCTTTTGTTATTTTAAAAACATGAAAATTATTTATGGTGGAGTTAAAAGAGAAAAAAACTTTTTAAGAGGATTGCAAAAACAAATGAGAGTAAAAGATTCAAGTCTTATTCATTCTTATAAATCCTTTCCATCTAGTTTAAGTAATGTTTCTGCAGTGGTTTTATCAGGAGATTTAAAACCTTTTTTTCAATCAAGAAACAAATTGTCCTCTTTTGTTTATGATGCAAGAAGAGACAATACTTGTTTATTCTTTTTAGGAAGATATTATGATAAACCTGTAGAAATTATTAATAAAGAATTTACAAGAATAAGAGCAAGTAATAGAACACTTGAAAGAATTGGAAAAGATATTTTTTCTCTAATATAAAATTAACTTTAAACTACTTCCATTAAAACCCTGTTCATATATTCCAATACCCAATTTCTTAAGAACAATGCTCCAGGATAATTATCTACATTGTGTTGCCTATATACCTTAATTTTTGCTAGATCTTTTTCTTGATTTATGTCTGAGGAGAACTCCCTAATCTTTTCATAAGAGAAATTAAAGTATCTATTTTTTCTTGATAAACTAACTGCTTCAATATGGTCTCTATTATCTACAAAATAAAGACTTCCTCCAGCATTTCTTGATATACAAAAATCTGTAGCTAAATCATTGTCATTCATTGCAACTTGATCTGTCCAGCAATTATCGAGTATCTGTTTTCCTCTTTCTTTTTTAACTACAGGTCTTTTTTTTAGAAAAACATCTTTAATCCATGAGTGTTCTTCTGAATTTTGGAGTTCATTTGCATATTTTGATAAATCCTCATACCAATCTTGAGCAATTTGCGGGAAAATTTCCTGTGCAATATTTGAATTGAAGTTAATTGAAGAATCCAATAATCTTGGATGCACTGGAATCATAAAACAAGTTTGATTAGTTATTGGAATTTCTTGTTTTCTTAATAATATATCTTGAAGTTTCATAAAAAAGAAAAACGAGAGTTATTTATAAGAATTGTTATATTACATTTATCAATATTTTATTTCTCAACAACAAAATTAATCATCATTTCAGAACTCTTGTCTTCAAGAATTTTAAAACCAATTTCTTTTAATTCTTTTTCAATTTCATCTTTAGTATATAAATGATAATATCTCTTTCCTTTATTAGTCCAACCAATTAGTCTTTCTGGTCTCTTGTTTCTAAATCTCTTACTTTTTATATTCCAAACTCCAATATAAGCTTTTCCTGAGGGTTTTAAAACCCTATACATTTCAGAAATTGCTTTTTTTCTGTTTTTTTCTTTAGGAATACAATGAATTGCAGAAACACAAATTGAAAAATCAAAAAAATTATTTTCATAAGGTAAATTAGTCAAATCAGCAACTTTAAATTTAGCATTAATTCCTAATTTTTTAGATTTTTGTTCAGCAAGTTTAATCATTTCAAAAGAAAAATCAACAAGATAATACTCTCTTTTTTTATTATTAAATTTTATCAAGTGCCTTCCACTTCCACTTCCAAAATCAAGAATTTTTCCCTGGCTGTTTTTTAAAAATTCTTTAACATTTTTTAAAGGTTTTTCTTTATGTCTGTGCCATTCTGGAGCTATATTATTCCAGACTTGTTCTTGATTTGGAATCTCTAATTTTTTCATAATCATTGTTTTAAGAATCTTCGAATATGAGAAACAAAAGAAATTGCATTGTCTAATGATTCTTCAGCTGGAAATTTATTTGCTTGAGGTAGAGTTTTATAAGTGAAATTTGTTCTTTTTGCTCTTTCAGTTTTTAAAATATCTAAAAGAATTTCCGCCTTTCCTTTAACATTGTTATAAAGATTTAATAAATCCTTATCAATTATTCCTTTATAAACTAATTTCCTAAATTCATAATAAACTTGTTGGTGTTGTCCTTGTTGAGATTTTAAATTAACCTTCATTGATAATAAGTAGGCTTTTGCAGAATAAAAAAGAGCATAATAAGAATGTCCTATAACATCACTATAAAAACTTGAATCTTTTGGAATCTCAAGATTCTTTTTCAGAGAAGAAACCTCTGATAATTTTTTTAAAACTTTCGCTGTAAGAATCTCATTCAATGCCCTGTCAATTAATAATTTAACCTTTAAATCCATTTTCTATTGCATTATTTAATATTGAATAATAGGAAGAGCCACCAATAAAAACTAAATTATTCCTTGCTGATTCCTTACCATAATTCTCTTCTTTATTTGAAAGCATTTCTAAAAATTCTCTACTAGTAAAAACATAAAGATGGACTTTTGGAAAATTAATTTCTGCCTCATGCCCTAATTCTGCATATATTTTTTTTGGTTCAATATCAGCAATAATAATAATATCTAGATCTGAATCTTTTGTAGGTTTTCCTTTTGCATAACTTCCTGTAACTATTAAACTAAAAAACTTTGTAGGAATATTAGTTTTTAACTTTTCTATGATTTGAAAAGGAAATTTCTTATATTTATTCCATGCAAAATATTCTGCTAAAAATCCCCAATATTGTTGAGAAAAAGAATTATCAATTTTCATAAAATATCTAATAGCTCTTGGGCTTATTTTTTCCACATAAATTAAATTATTTTTTTTTAATCTAGCAATTTCTTTATATATATAACTTTTAGATTTTATTCCAGATAATCTTTGTATTTCAGAAAAAGTTAGTGCTTTCCAAGGCTTAGTTAGAAAACCTCTTTCTATTTCATATTTTTGTTTTAGAGCTTTTTCCATTTTTATTCTTAAATAAAGTATTTCTTAATATGAGACTTTATAGTCCTATTAAAAGGAATTGACTATTTAAACCTTTTGGTGAGTTAAACATCTAAACTAAAACAAGTTTAAAAAGTTTTAAAATCAGGATTTACTTTTCCTCAAAAATCCCAAACACATACTCTTAAATACTCCAAATAATAGATAATTCAAGGCATAAAGAATTTTATGCAATAGAGAATTGAATGGAGGAAAAAATAATGGAAGATAGAGAAATGCACAAGGCAACTTGCACAGATTGTGGAAAACAATGTGAAGTTCCTTTTAAACCAACACCAGGAAAGCCAGTTAGATGTTCAGATTGTTTCAAGAAAAGCAGTCCAAGAAGAAATAACTTTGGTGGAAACCGAGGAAATAATCGTGGAAGATTTGGTGGTGGAAATCGAAGATTTGGTAACAATAGAAACAATAGAGATAGAGAAATGCACAAAGCAACTTGCGCAGATTGTGGTAAGGAATGCGAAGTTCCTTTTAAACCAACAAGTGGAAAGCCAGTTTATTGCAGAGATTGTTACAATAACAAGAATTAGATAATTATATCTAATTAAATAATTTTTATTTTTTTAATTTAAGTATTCTCATTTTTTTAATAAAAGGTTTTTTATAATCTTTATTATTAATTAAAACAAAAGATTTAAATAGCCCTATATGTATATTTAAGATATATAAATAAGTATATTTTAGTCATGAAAGAAAATAAATACAAGGATATAGCTGAAAGTAATCTTACAGAATTAAATTCATTACTAAATTTACTGGCAAGCCTAAATAAACCTATTGCAAATAAAAAATGCCTGAATATGAATTAATTAAAAGTCTTGAAAGAGAAGGATTTAGATTGGATTATCCAGATAATTATTCAATTGAAGATAAGATAATAAAAATATTAAAAGAAAAAGAAAAAAGACTTTATTTAGCTATTCCTATTTTACTAGAAAAGAATTTTGATTATGAAAAAATAAAAAAAAGATTACTTAAACTTAAAGAAGGAGAAATTTTATTAAGAGAATTTAATAAAATAATTTTAATTACTAAAGAGATTTTTAAAAAAACTAAAAGAAATTCTAAAACATTAGAAAAATTAATAAAAGAAGAGAATATTAAAGAAAAATTTACAAATGCAGAATTTGAATATTATTTTAAAGAGTTTAAAGAATCTAAAGAGACAGCAGAAACAAGATATCTTGATAAAACAGAATTAAGCAAGAGAACAAATCTTGAAATGCAAAGAGCTTTAGAGAATATTTTTTCTCCTGCAAAGATTAGAATTTTAAAAAAAATATATGAATTTAAGGATTTAACTTCTTCTGAAAAAACATATTATTATAGGGATATAAAACCCATGATTGACTCTATATTAAACAATGAATTACAAGATTATTTGAAATTGATTTTAAAAGGAAGAAGAAGATAATATATTTCTTATTTAGAGTTAGTTTTTTATAATCTTTATTATTAATTAAAACAGAAGAATGAAATCCAAAAAACCCAAAAGAAACATAAAACCAAGAGTAATAGTTTATTCTTTAATTGGTTTTGTTTTTATTGCATTAACTTTTTTAATAGATTGGATATTTATTTTAGGAGCAATTATAATGATGTGGTTAAATCAAAGAGAACTTAATAAAAAATAAGTTCTCTTCAAAGGATTGAGTAATATAAACCTTGTAGTTCATTTTTTAACTACAAATTAATCTTTCCTCTGGAAATTATTATTTTTCTTTGTTTTCCTGTTACAAGATTTTTAAGAGTTAATTTCTTTTGTTCAACTTCTTTAGAACCAACAAAAATAACTTTTTTAATTTTATAAGAATTTGCATATTCTAGTGCTTTTGAGGGTTTACCATAAAACATTGAAACATTTTTTCCTTGTTTTCTTAATTTTTGAGCAATTTCAATTGCTTTTTTATCTTCTCCTAAAGAAACCACAAGAAACTTTTCTAAATCAATCTTCATTTGTGTTACTGCTGAAAGTCTTTCAATTCCAAAACTTATTCCTGTTGATTGAATATTATTAAATTTAAAACTTCCTCCTGCAATAAGAGTTTCTTTTATTCTTAAACAAGTAATTTCAAAAACAGTTCCATTATAATAACTCAAACCTCTGATAATTGTTGGAGAGAATTTTACTTTAATTCCATAAAGCTTGCAATATTCCATTAAACTAATTATCTCTTTATAAGAATTAAATTGAGAAAAGTATTTTTCTCCTTTTTTCAAGCAATCAAGAATATTTTCTGCATTGTATTTTTTTAAATTTTTCCTTAATTCTTTTTCTGGAAGTTTGTCATACTTGTCAATTTCTTTTAAAACATCTGATTTGTTTTTATCTTTAATATTATTATCTTCAAGTATTTCATTTAATAATTTTCTATTATTAATCAATATTTCAAAATCAATTTTTAATGTATCTAGAATCTCTTTTGCCATAGCAAGTATTTCTGCTTCATCTCTTACATTAGAAGAAATAACATCAGCATCACATTGAATAAACTGCCTAACTCTATTACCTCCTGTGGGTTCATCCCTAAAAACAGGACCAATTTGAAATCTTTTATAAGGAAGTTTTTTTCCTTTCATAAGTCTTTTTAATTGAAAAGTAAATTCATATCTCAATGCCAACTTCCTAGAACCCTTGTCTTTAAGTTTAAAAATATCTGAAACAGCTTCATCATTTGGATTTTCTCCTTGAACAAAACTTCTTTGTTCAATTACAGGAGTCTCAGCTGGTGAAAAACCATATTTTTGAAAAACACTCTTGATAATTTCCCTAATAACAGCTCTTTTTTCAGCTTCTTCTCCAATATAATCTTTAAATCCTTTTATTGTTTCTGTGTTATTTGTCATTTTTTATATCCAAATATTTTATTATATTTTTTATGATCACAAATTTCTAATATAAAACATATAACTTCAATTTCATCTCCCCGAAGAGTATATAACATTCTCCAGAAGTTATTTAATTCAACTCTAAACATATTTTTAACTTTATTTTTATATATAAGAGGGATTTGATTTTTCTTTATATTGTCTCCATAAAAAGGATTTTCCTTAATTAAATTAATTTTAGTTTTAATAGATTTTATTAATTGCATTTCAAAAGAATTTTTAATTCCTTTCTTAGCTTGTTCCCCTGCAATTTCATTTATTTTTTCAAACTCAATTTTTGCATTGTCTTTTAAAATAACTCTCACATTTTTTTCAGTAAGTTTCATAATTCCAATCCTCCAGACATCATTTTCTTAAGTTCTTCACTAGGAGAATATATCCATAAAACTCCTTTTGGAGAAGCAATTATTTTTCCACTAGTTAAAAGATACTCTAAAACAATTAATAATGTTTGATGCATTACTTTTTTTGGTAATCTTCTTTTAAGCTCAGCTATGGTTATTATTTCTCCAGCATCTTTCAAAACATCTTCAACCATTAGAACAGTATTTAAAGTTGGAGAGTGAGCAGATTGTTTATTTAGTGATTTTTGTGTCATTTTGATATAAACTTATATGTTTTTAGTATATTTAAATGTTTTGCCTTATTTAGCTTCTTCTCAATTAAGTATCCTTTTTTACTTGATTTTCAAGTTTATTAAGTCTTTTTCTTAACTCTGAAATTTCTTCTTCATTATTCAAGTCAAAAAGTTTTTCAATTACATAAAGAAAGATAAATACAATTATATATATTACTATAAACCCTCCAAGTGTAAATCTTTCTAATTGATTAAAATCCAAATCAAGAAATATTCCATGTATAATAAGTCCAATTGAAATAATCACAGATAATAATAAACTATATATTAATTGTTGTTTTCTTATTTGTTTCATTTTCTCTCTAATTCCTCAGTAAGTTTTTCTACTTTGTTTTTAATAATTTTCACAGACTTATTAATGTTTACTTTATTTACTGCTTTTTCATCTGGAACTTTCCATATTTCTATCTTGTTTTTCCATTTTCTTCCACTAAAAATTATTTTTGGAACATCATTTGCAACAATTATTATTTTATCTTGTTTTTCTAATAATTTATAATTTATTCCTCTTGATTTTATATTAAATTTTATATTAAATCTCTTTTTTAAATATTGATTTCTTCCTGCTTCATCCTTACTTAAAGGTCTATTAACTGGAATTATTCCTGCACTTTGAACTTTAATATTTAGATTTTTTTCTTTAGAATATTTTTTAAGATAAAACTCAGCAATCTTGCTTCTATATCTATTATATTTACAGATAAATAATATGTTAGTTTTTTTGTTCATTTTAAATTATAAAATGTCTAATTAATTCTTGTTATTATAAAATTTCCCTCTTTTTATAAATTAAATTTAATTCCTTATTTATACTTTACTATTTAAAAAAGTCTTTAATAGCATTTTCAGAATCTTCAGCAAACTCTTGAGTTTGTCCTATAATGTTTTTATGCCATTGCCAACATAAAGAACTTCCAATTCCCATATCACAGGTTATTCCAGGATCTTTTGCTTGTGCTCCTCCAATAAAGCCCCAGATTAATAATGCAATTAAAATAAAGATTATTAAGAATAAAACTAATTTAATAACAAATCTTTTAGAAGATTTTTCTTTTAACATATTTAATATAAGAGATTATTATTTATAAATACTCTTGTTTATTGTATCTAGTAACCAAGACATATTCTCTTCAATAATTTCCTGCTTAGCAGATTTAATAAAATAATTAATGTCGTCAGATTTTCTTAGATATCTGCACCTTTGAATTTTTTTATTATGAGAGATATATCTGCAAATTGTTAGATTTAAGCCCTAAAAGTTTTTATGATTAATTTTTTGCAAAGAAGATATTTGGTGTTACCAGATACTGTTTATTTTTTAATATACTTGATTAATAAATAAACTAATCCAAGGAAAAGAACTATTCCAAGTAAAAGAGCTATTGAACCACCAACTCCCAAGTC
>CAYWQI010000017.1:0-1344 GCA_964460535.1 Candidatus Woesearchaeota archaeon | reverse complement strand
CAAGGAAAAGAACTATTCCAAGTAAAAGAGCTATTGAACCACCAACTCCCAAGTCTCCAATAAATGCACCTGTAATTCCTGCTAAAAGCCCTTGTTCTTCATCTTCTTGAGTTTCAGTTTCTTCTTCTGGTGTAATTGAACAAGCTCTTGTTTCTATAGGCTTGCTTTCTTGAGGTTCACAATATGTTGGAGGATAAGTACAAATCCTTGTTTGTCTTCCATTTACACAAGGTCCCCAATTAGAACAATCCCATTCTGTTACACAATAACTTGATCCACTAGATGAAGAACTATCATCATCTGTTGTAGTTGTTTGTTCTGTAGTTGCATAATATGAAGCTCTTGCTGTTTTAAATTCACAAATTCCTGTTGAAACCAAACAAGTTTTATCTACTAAACCAACCTGTGTCCAAGACGAATTTCCAGAAACTGAACGATGTATATCCAAAGTTTCACCATTGTGTTCTGTTCCAACAAACATTCTTACTGTAATTGCTGGACTAAAAATTAAACCATAATCATTAAGTCCGAATTTTAAAACTGAATTTGAATCTGATAATCCTGAAATATCTGAAAGTGAAGCATTTTGTGCTATAATTTCTGAAACATTCATTTTTTCCCCATCTTTTCTATAAATAGTTGTTCCTTGAGGAAGAATTATTTGTGAAGTCCCATTCCCATCAGAGAGGTTTATAGTCCAATCATTATTTGTTGTTACATTTGAAATATCTTCTGGGTTTGTTTCTCCATCAGGTAATAAGAAACCTACATCATCAAAAATTTCATTATTTGAATCAACTTTTACTCCAACTGTAAATTCTTTTTCATTTGAAGAATATTCATGTCCACCTAAAGAAGTCAATAATTGAAGTTCGTGAGTTGTTCCAGGTGTTTGTTTAGAAGTATCAAGAGTTATTTCATAAGTGAATTCTGTATCTGAATAACCTTCATGATAACCATAACCACCATATCCTTGTTCAGAAGTTTCATTATAACCATATTCATAACCATAACCTAAATTATAATCTTCTTCCTCTACTCCTAAAACTTCAATTTCTATTCCTGCACAACTTGATGAAGATTCTGCTTCAAGGCTTAATGAAGAAGGTCTCAGTTCGTCTAAAGGTTCTCCAGTATAAGGATTAAAAACACAAGCAACATTACTATCAATCATTAAATTCATGTAAGGAATATTAATTCTTTCATTTGAGTTTATTTCAATAGAAGCATTTATTGTAATGTCTTGTCCTTGAACAGGATTTGGATTATCAAAATCTACTAATTCCATAACAAAAGCTTGTGCAGGTCCTGTAAGTAATAATAAAGATAAAACTGCAATAGTTA
>CAYWQI010000016.1:0-15573 GCA_964460535.1 Candidatus Woesearchaeota archaeon | reverse complement strand
TATTAAAATGTACCGCAGCAAGCTGCGGGGTAAGCCCCAGAAATTAATCTAAAATAAACAAAACCTACAAAAAATCCTACTACAAGGCCTATAAAATGTGAAAAGATATTAATAATCGAACCAGAAGGATTTGTGAGGTCTGATGGAAATAAAAGAATAATTCCAGAAATAACTAGAACTATTGAAAAACAAAAAAAGATAAGATTCTTTTTTTCTCGATTATCATAATAAATTATAAATTTCTTAATATTATCCACTACAAAAAAACCTAACATCCCAAGACTTGCAGAAGTAATTCCTGAAAAACCCCTATGATATCTAATTATAATAATATCAAAAAACCAAAGAAGATTATGAAAAATAAATAATAATGCAGGTACTAAAAAAAGAATAACTAAAAAAGGTTTGTAAAAATCTTTCCAATATTCCTTAGGGCAAATGAAAAACAAAAATAAAATTGGTAAAATATAGAAAACCACATTAGAAAAAAGATGAGCGAAATCTTCATGAATAAATATGTAAGTAAACCATGTCCACAAAGTAGGCATATCCAATTTTAAAACAAAAATATTTTGAATGTTTTTGGGCATTAAAAACACACCAATTACAATTAAAACTGGTAATCCTAGATAGAAAATGTTTTTGAATTGTTTTTTATTCTCATCCATAAATTTTCTCAAGACTAATTAGTCCTTACTTAACAATTTATTTAATTCTGGTATTTTAAGTTTACTTAAAATTTTTTCTGATGACCATCCAAACAAGAATGCCCATAATTTTCCTTTATTCTTAATAAAATTATTATGTGATTTAATGAATGCAAAATTTAATAATGTAATTAGTTCTATAACCTTTTGTTGGTAATCCTTCATTTGCTCACAAGCACCATATAAAAAGATGTGAGATCTAAATTCATCGTTAATTTCTATAATATCTTTATAATCCAATTCAGAAGATTTTATTTCTTCGATTAATTTTTCCCAGAACAAAATCCATTTTTTGGGATCAAAATTTTTATTAGAATATGCTCTAAATCCAGGATATTTTATTCCTTTAAAGAGTATCTCTCCATTACCTAAATGTATTATTTTATCTTTTCTTTTCATCATTAATTTTCCTAGTAATTTACGCTCTCCCCTGTTTTTATATTAATCGCCACTCTCCTCATCCCCCTTCTCCTCTAATCTCTCACGATTTATTTTATCTTTTCTTCCCATCATTCATCTTCTCCCTCCAAATCCTCCCTCTTACTCAAACCAACCTTAAACCCTTTGACAATCTCAATTAGTTTTTCTATATCAGCATCTTTTAATTGTCCTTTGACAACATGAGAATTAAATCTTGCACTGCAGAGCATTGAATAATTATCATACAATCCCTTTTTCTTTAATAGATTAATTAATTCTTCTTTATTATCTGCAGTAATTTCAATCTTATCAAATTCTTTAACCCTAGCTTTCATGTTACTTCCATAAATCACATTAATATTTTTTTGTTTTGCAAATTCTGCAAGATTTGTTTTTAGTTTTTCTTCAGTTTCTTTAATTTCTTTTTTCTTTTTTTGAACTTCAGCTAATTCATCAACTATTTTCAAACCTTCATCATCTTTAAATTCTCTGACAGTTTCTTTTTCTTCAAGTTCTTGTTTATGTCTAAAACTTGGACATAAATGTTTATATCCACAATAATTACATAAAGCAGTTACATTTGTTGGAAATTCTTTTGTGTTCTCTATTTTCTTAATTGTATTCACAATATCTTGCTGAAGTTTTTTCAATTCCTCATCTGTTCTTTCTGAAATCACTTCTTTATTAAAAGCCAGCATATGCCAAACTAATTTAACAGATTTTGCATCTTGAAATTTATCCTTAACCCAGACAGAATAAAGAGCTAATTGCCTATCTGCATCAGCTTCTTCTTGGTCTTTCATCCTGCTATTTGTCTTGTAATCCATGACATAATAATTTCCTTTATTATCACAAGCCAACTTGTCAATTCTAACATGCCATGAATTTCCATCTGGAAGAGTCATTCTATCTTGAGTTTCTAAACCTAAAATAGTTAATTGGTCAAATGGTTTATATTTTTCAAAATAATCAGAAAGAAATTTCTCACCCATTTTTTTATAATTCTCTGAAGTTAAACCTTCTTTAACAATTTTAATATCTTTAGAAAAATGCTTATCCCATAAATCTCTATAAAATTTAATCAAACTTGCTTTTGCAATTCTTTTCTTGAATTTAACTCTCTTGTATAAATCCTCAAGAGCTTCATGAACAATACTTCCCATAAATGCTTCAATTGTGTTCTCTATTTCAGGTTTCTCTCTATCAATATATTTTAATTTGTATTGATATGGGCAATTTTCAAATGTGCTAATTCTTGAGTGTGAGTAGGTTGTCATGTTATATCTTAGAAACACCTATTTTTAATTATTGTTATTATGTCCTTTTCCAACATTTTTTGGATATTTCAATTATTTCAAATTTAAGATCCCTAGAAGTAGATTTAAATGCTCTCACTATTTTATTGCTTCTATTGAGTTGAATACTCCAGGAGCTTGCTCTGACTTGGCGGGGTGGCTCAATAGAAGGCTTAAAAATACCCCGCAGCTTGCTGCGGTTGGGTTTTTTATTACCTAATAAGGTTCCAACAAAACCCATGTTTTTTCAATGTTAAATTTCTAAGAAAAAAGCAAATAAAAGGAAAAAATTCTTGGATAACAATCTTTAAAAATTATCTTTTATTTAATATTAGAAGAGGAAGCCATAAAAAAGAAGATGTATCTGTTTATGATACAACTCACTTCTTGATAATATGATTTCAAAAATGGATAAAAACTTATTAAAAAAATTAATTGGAGTAATAGAAGATAAACTGGGATTTGATTCTATAAAAGAAATAAAAACTCTTAAGGGAGGGCTTTCAGAAAGCAAGAATTACAAAATAATCCTTGAAGGAGATAAATCTCTTTTTGTTAAAATTTTTCCAAGAGCATATGAAAAAAGAATAAAAAATGAAGAGAATGCTTTAAAGATATTAAAAAATACAAAAATTCCATCCCCAAACATAATTTACATAAACTATGAATTTAATAAAGAAAAAGGAATCTTTATTGAGGAATTTATAGAGGGTAAAAGCCTAAAGAATATAATTGAAATAGGCTCTTTTAATAAAGAATCTTTAAAAGAAGCAGGAAGGGCCCTAGCAAGATTGCATAAATCTTATTTTTTAAAAGAATGGCAGGATCCAAAATCAAATATTAAATCAAAAGATGAATGGATAGAAAAAAGAGTAAAACAGAGAAATAATCATAACATAAAGGATTTAAGAAAATTGGGAATATTGTCTGAGGAGAAAAGAAAACAATTGGAAGAGTATCTCAATAAATTTGAAAGATATCTTCAATCTTTTAAATTTGAATTATCTCCTCTTCATGGAGATTACAATATGGAAAATATTATTTTAAAAAATAGAAAAGTAATAGGAATATTAGATTTTGAACAACATTGTGTTGGACATAATTTATCAGATTTAGGAATTGCATATTATTGGTTTAAGTTTGGGGGTTTAGAGAACTTTTTTCCATTTTTTTTAAAGGGATATGAAAAAGAGTTTGGAGAGATATCAAACACAATGAAAATCTTATATGGGTATTACGTGATGCAGGTATTAGGAGCAATTATTTTTTTAACTAAGAATAATTCTTCTGAAAAAGCATTGGCTAAATTAAAAGAGCTTCTTAGAGAATTTTTTTGTTTTAATTTATAAATAGTAAAACTTATAAACTTTTATAATTTCTTTTAAGCATGGATAAAAACAATGCTGGTGAATTGAAAATCTCTTTACTAGTAGAAGGGATGGATATAGAAGAGAAATCTAAAGAGGGAGTGGGAAAGGACTGGCAAGAAAAAATATATTCATATTCTCTAAGTGATTGGACTGAAAAAAAACTGGTTCTTCCTTCAGATATAAAAGTGGATAATAGAGTATATATTGGAGTTCGTTATAATCCAACTTCAAGATGGAAATTGAAGAAAGATAATGGTTTCTTAAAGGTAGAGAATACTAATAAGGAGAGTATATCAGTAGAATTAATACCCAGACCAGATTATTATGATTCTAGAATTAGTGATGGAAAAAAATTACAAGAAATAGGAGTAGCTTGCGGTAACCACGGATTTTCTTTCTTTATCAATAGTTTTTGTGAATATTTCATGAATGATGAAAACTGCAGATTCTGTGGGCTTGTTCCCACCCAAAAGAAGTTTTCAGATACTGTAAAAAAGAAAAAACTTTATCAGGTTTCTGAAGTAACTGCAGAAATTTTGGACAGCCGAGAGAAAATAGATTTCATACAACTTTCAGGAGGGAGTAAATATAATCACGATGTTGAAGTAAGAAATTATATCTCTTTTATAAAAAATATTAACAAACAATTGAAAAAAAGAGGTCTTGAAGGAATGATTCCAATACACATGACTTCAATGCCTCCTCGGAATTTAAATATTCTAAATGAATTGAAGGATGCCGGTTTGGACACCTTAAGTTTTGACATGGAATGTCCTTCAGAAGAGTATTTCAAGAAGTATTGCCCAGGTAAAGAAAAGTCATATGGATATAAAAATATGAGAGATTCATTGAAAAAAGCCCAGGAAGTTTTTGGGGAAGGCAATGTTTATTCTATTGTTCTTATGGGAATAGAACCTAGAAAGGAATTTATAAAAAGTTTAGAGAATATAATGGCTGATGGAGTAGTCCCAACATTAAATGTTTTCCATTATGATCCCTTTTGTTCTTCTAACATGGATAAAGAACCCCATACAGAAGATATCATATTAACAACTAAAGATGTTTCTAAATTATTTAGGAAATACAATGCTTTTCCAGGAAGGCTAGGGTGTGCTCATTACGATATAGGCCACGAAATAAAAAAAGGGTATTTTTAAATGGCAAGAAGTAAAAAAAAGATGAACTTTTTTTTTGCAAGCCCGAACTCTAAATCGCAATTGAATGAATTATTGGACAAGGGAGATTGTTTTCCATTACATATAGTTCAGCACTTGACAACCTCTTGTAACCATTCATGTAATTTTTGTTCAAATTATTACAAACTTTTTGGAAAAAAGCTGAACGAACAAGCCGAAACAAGTAAGATTTTATCAAGATTTGATGAGTTTGAAGATATTGGGATAGAAAAACTAATCATAAGTGGAGGGGGAGAGCCACTTGTTCACCCTGATGTAGAAAATATTTTGAGATATGCCAATAAAAAAAGTTTCGATTTATCTTTTTATACAAATTTAGATCTAGAATTACAAGAGAGTACAATAGAAGAACTTTCCAAATCAAAAGTGGGAGTCAATATAAACACAACAGATCCTTATTTATATGCTTGCTCAAGAGGAAAAAATGCTGATATAAACAGAGTGAAGAAAAATATAAAAAAGTTATCTTATGGGGGAGGAAATCCTACTGGATTAGTTATAGTAAGAGACGATACTGCAAACACTCTTGAAAAAACTCTAAACGACTTAGGAGAAATAGGGGTTGAAGAAATAGTTGTTAGTCCCGCTTTTGATCTATCTTATCCTGATTCTGAATCAGCAGGGAAAAAAACTCATAGAGAATTGGAAAGACTATCAAAAATGAATAACAAAAAAGTAAAGATATTGCCCAAATTAGATAAATCAGCAAAAGATAGGGGAGAAACATTTTGTAAATCATATTATCTTGATATAACTATTGGAGCAGATTCAAGAGTATATCCTTGTTGTCTTACATCTTATAATTCAGAATTTGAATTATTGGATTTAAAAAAATATTGTTCATTTATTGAAGCATGGAAATCTAAGGAAAGAAAAGATAATTTCTCAAATTTTAAAACAGATTGTGATTTCTGTTGGTTTGCTCCAGTAAATAAAATATTACTTGAAAAATGGCAAACAAAATAGGGATTGTGTACGGTTATCTTGTAAAACATGGAGGAATAAGCAGATATATTTCTGAAATTATTAAAAGGATAGAAAATCCCGAGAGGTTTGATATAATGGCTTTAGAGAGTAATATCCGTTTGCCTAAAAAGGTAAAATTAGATATTTTGGAGACAGAGAGGGACAAATCTTTTATGAGTTCAACAGAAAATAATCTTTTTTCAGAGTCTGTTAAGAGAATGATAGATGATTCTGATTTTTATGTGCTTCATTCTCACGGGGTTTATAATTTTTCACCAGATATTTATACTCCACACATTTGTCTTAAGGAATATTTCAATTCAATAAAAAATTTTTTTGGAGAGGAAGTATTTTGGCAAAACTTTGGAAATGCTGTACACTTGTTAGAAACAGAAAAGAATATGGTAAAAAAACTTGATAATTCTGCAATCTTTCCTGTATCTAATAAGGTTAGTAGGGAATTACGTATTAATTATGATATTTCCGCGAGAAAAATAGCCCCCGGTTCATCGAGATTTCCTATTTCAAGAAAAAACATATCAAGATGTAATTACAGAATAAAAAAAATAGGGTTTATAGGGAACAATATTTATTCCAAAGGATTAGTTTTTCTTAAACCTGCATTAAATAAATTATCTAAAAAAGGAATTGATATAGAATGCATTTCAGCAGGAACAGATAAAGAAGTCGATAGATATATGGATTCAGAAAATTTTAAATATACTCCAATAGGAAAGAACTCTGTTGATGAATCCTTTTATAAAAATTTGGATTGTTTTATTTGTTTAAGTACCTATGAGGCATATTCTCTTAGTACATTAGAGGCAATGTCCCAAGGAGTTCCCGTTGTTTCAAGTGATTTAAATGGGGTATTTTTTGATAAATCTCTTCAAGGAGAAACTTTTCTATCCCAATTGAGGAATATAGATGATCTAGAAGAAGTAGAGAGTTTAATGGAAAAGATTCTTAAGAAAAAAAAATTCAGAAAAAATATTGTTGATCAACAAATAGATTTTTCTCTCCAAAATTCATGGCAATCTACTGCAGATATTTATGAAAAAGTGTATTCTTCTTTTTGATTGTTAACATTAGCTCTTTTTCCCATATATAAAGAAAAATAAAATTATTCTTTTCTAGGTTTACCATAAAATCCTTAAGAAAATCTTAATTTTAAACCTTTTGGGATAAAAAGATAGGTTGTCTTTAGGTGACTACATTTTGATTATTTTGTAGTCACCTGTTTTTTATGTATCTTACAATTTCTTCTGCAATTTTTAAATGAAGAATATTCTTTAATCGAAACATTTAAATTTATGTAATACATATAATTATTGTGCCAACAGCTAGTTAGTTCGTCTGGTAGGCTTAGGCTGAATCCAGAGGGGCAACCTAGGGTTGCAGTGTTCTTTGTAGCACTCATTGGTACACTTTTTATTTTTTTAACCATTTTTTCAATGTCTTTTAAAGAAATATTAAGGTATGTGTTCATTTTATTTTTCCCAATCATACTTCTCAAGAACTTCTAAAAAATCATCTGAAACCATTTTTATAAATTTTTTTCTATTTTATACAAAGGCAAAGGTTGTAAGAGGAATAAAGATTATATTCTCTTCTTGTTTAATTGATTCACAATCACAAATAACAATACCATATTCACTTTTATATTTTTTTATAGCCTTTCTTATTTGAGAAGTATTTTTCTTACCAAATCCAACCCCTATAGGAATTATTTTTTCATTTGTATTTTTAATTAAAAAATCTACCCCTCTATCTTCAGAATCATAAAAAATACTCATAGGCGAGTTTAAAGTCTCTTTCATTCTAATTAAATAAGAAGCAACAAGATTCTCTGCTAATAATCCAAACATTTCCTTGCTTTTAAAATCAAATGAACCTAATTTAAATCTAAATGCAGAATTTATACAAGAAGATAAAAAATAATATTTCCAGGGCTTATTAACAACTTTTCCAGCACTTCCATAAGGTTTTATACTAAAAACCAAATGTGTTTTTTCTAAAACATCTAGAATACTTCTAACTAATGTAGGAGAGGTCCCAAGTCTTTTTGCAAGTTTTGAATCAGAAATTCCTCCTGCAGATTGTAAAGATAAAAAAGTTAAAATTCTAGTTATTGTATTTCTTGTATCAGTGTTAAATGCTTTTATTGAGAATACATCCTTTTCTACAACTCTTTCAGTCATGTTCAATATTTTTGAATGAGCTTCAGCAGGACCCATTTTCATACTAAAAGGAAACCCCTTAAAAATTAAAAAATCTTCAAATTCTTTTTTTAATGGTTTTTTTAGTTTTAATGTCTTATTTAATAGTTGTTTTTCTATCTTAGTTATTGGTTCTATTTCCTTATTAAAAATCAAATTTCTAATTGCTTTTGCTGTTCCTTTTGGAGGAGATATGTTATGGTTTAAAATTAAATATTCTGAGAAATTAATTGGAAAAAGGGGTTCACGAGTTATCCTTCTTGCAGAATCAACATTCATTTCAAGATCTAATGCAGAAGATCCAGTAAAAATTAAAAAAATTTTTTTACTTTTATCAAAAACAATTTTTGCTCCCTCAGACCATCTTTTATCAAAATGAGATTCGTCTATTAAAATAAAAATTTCTTTATCAAGATTTATAAGGGTTGTGTCGTGTATTTCTTCAATAAAGCTATGAATTACATCTAGAGTATTTTCTCCTAAATAGGAATTTAATTCATCTGCTGAAAAATATAAAACCCTTTCTTGCTCTATTTTTTTAAAATTAATAAGATAATCATAAATCTGATAAACAAGAGTTGTTTTACCAACACCTCTCAATCCTGGTAAAAGAACAAGTCTTTTAGTTATACTTCCAGATTTTTCACCTAACAAAAAATCATCCACATATTTTTTAAGTCTCCAATATCCTCTTCTAAATTTTAATTTATCTCCATTAATCTCAAGATTATTTTTAACAAGTTGTGGAGCTTCAGCTAATTTTGACCGAATATAATTTAATAGTTTTTCTCTTCTATCTTCTTCCATTTTAATATTTTTTTAAAGACTATACTTCTTTATGTATAACCCTTTATAAAGACTTATACATTTAAATGTATAGAACTATTTAAATGTTTGGGTGTTTGGCTTACTCTTGATTCATTTCTCCCAATTATATTTTTCAAAAACTATAAAAGAGTGTTTTTAATTATTACTTTTTTATGTAATTCAAATATTCTTTCTACAAGATTCAGAATTTTCTTGATTTTCTTGTTTTTCCAAGTAATGTCTAGAAGGTAATTTTAGATATATGGGAGAGAGGTGTTCTCTTTCATTAGGAGATAATAAAAATTTAAAAAAGCCATTTTCATCTAAAACATCTAATTCAACTCTTTTAATTAAACCATATTGTTTTCTTCCTTCAGGCCAAGTAACAGGATAATAACTAAGATAAACATTAAATTTCTTTTTACCTAAAGAAACATCAAGTGAACTAACTTCTCCTAAAAGTTTTGAATTATCTGGACAAAGAAATCCTTGTTTTTTTAAAAAATCTCCTTCTGTCATACTATCATAAACAGACCTAGGAGAAGCAGACATTATATCTCCTTGTTTGTTATTCTCAATTTTTACATCATATCTTTTAAAAAAATCAGCAAGATATCTTGCAAATCCATTATTAAAAAGTATTTCATTCATAAATATTTAAAATATTAATTTATTTTTAAAGATTTATATTCTTTAATACATAGATTTTAGAATTTTTTATTTCTTTAATAAATTTGTAATTATCTTAAAAAATTATTCTAAATCCCAGCATTCTAAACATAATTCTTCTCTTGGTTTTCCAATTGCTTTTTCCAAATCTTCAAGACCAGCATAAAACAAACCATCTAATCCTCTTGTTTTTCTAATTTGTTCTATATCCATGACTTTTGCAATACACTCATCATCTTTTTGTATTGATTTTCCATATTTACAAGCAGCCATTAATGGAGGACAGGCTATAGCTGCATAAACTTCTTTTGCTCCTAAATCCTTTAATCTTTGAGTTTGTTTTCTTGTTTGATTTCCTTTAACAATTGAATCATCAACTAATAAAATCCTCTTGTCCTTGATTATTGATTCTACAGGAATAAGTTTTCTTTCTGCTTTTTTCATTTGGTCTTTTAAATTATTAGGAGTAAAACTTCTTCCACAATAAGGAAATTTTTTAAAAACTTCTAGATAATCAATATTTAATTCTTTTGAAAGAACATTTGCAAGTCCTGTTGCATGACATCTTCCAGAATCTGGAATAGGAGAAACTATATCTACCTGAATTTTGTTTTTTATTTTTTTAGCTAATTCCTCACCAAGGGAATTTCTTACTAATTCAACACTTTTTCCATCAATAACAGAACTTGGATGTGCAGTATATATCCATTCAAAAGTTCCATATTTAATAGGTTGAAGATCAAGTTTAGTAACGTGATGAAATCCTTTTTCATCTAATAAAACAATTTCTCCTGGTTTAACATCTCTTTCAATAGAATAATCCAGATTAATAAAAGATACACTTTCAGAAGATACTGCATAAGATTCTTTTTCTTTATGTCTCCCTAAAATCAAGGGTTTTCTTCCCCATCCTCTTGCAGCATAAATACCTTCTTTACTTAAAGCAAGAATAGAATAATCTCCAATTAATTGACTTGATAGTCTTTCTATTCCTTTTTCAAAACTAGTCTCTTTTGAAATAATTTTAGAAATTAATACTCCATCTGAAACTCTTTTTGGATTATGATGTCCTGAAAAACTTGCACCTTCTTTTAAAAGATTATTTTTAATTTCATCTGAATTTGCAATATTTCCATCATAAGCTAAAATCAAACCTCCTGTATTAGACAATTCTGAAGTTGGACTTCTTTCACTAGAAACAGTTCCAATTCCACAAGAAGTTTTCATATTTTTTAAACTAGATTCATAATTAGCTTCTAAAAGTCCTTTATGTGTAGAAGCTTCTAGAGTCTCATTTTTCCATGCAATTCCACAATAATCTTGAGCTCTGTCTTGCAAATAAAAACTTCCTAAAACTATGTCTTCAATACAATTTTCCTTTGATACTGCTCCAAAAATTCCTGCCATTTAATTAAACACCTTGTTTATTAAAATAAATAAGTATTTTAGGTTTTTAAATTAAATTGTGAATTAAGATATGTTTTAAAATTCTTTTTGTTTGTAATTTATTGAAAAGTCTCTTAATAAGATTTTTTAATTATAATCTCTTTTCAATAAAGATTATTTTTTAAATCTTAGAAAAAATATCTTATCAATTCAAAACTTCAGCTTTAAGTATGACAATATCTTCTAGAGGTTTATCTTGAGAATTTGTTTTAACTTTTGAAATAGAATCAACAACGTCCATACCTTTAATGACTTTTCCAAAAACAGGATGTTTATTATCTAAAAAATTATTATCTACTAAATTAATAAAAAACTGGCTTCCTCCAGTATTAGGTCCTGCATTAGCCATACTTATTGTTCCTCTATTATTTTGGTCTAATTCGCTTCCAGTAAATTCATCTTTAATTTTATATCCTGGTCCACCAGTTCCAGTTCCAGTGGGATCTCCTCCTTGAATCATGAAATCTGGAATTACTCTATGAAAAATAATTCCATTATAAAAACCTTCATTAACAAGCTTTTCAAAATTTCCTGCAGTTATAGGCATTTCTGAAGAATAAAGTTCTATAACTATATCCCCCTTGTTTGTTTCAAATTTTATTTTTGTGTTTTCTTCTATCATGTTAAAATTAATAACTCCTATTAAAATAAAAATTAAAAATATTATAAAACTTGTTATTAGTAATTTCTTGTTTAGTAAAAATTTTGTTTTCATTTCTTTTGAAGTTTAACTCCAAGTTGTTCTAATCTTTGAACATGTGCTTGCATTATTTGTTCAACAGTTTTAGCCATTTTAATTAATTCATTTCTTTCATTAACTAAAGTATTCAAACAACCTTGATGATAACTAATTTCTTGTTCTTTTGTCATTTGTTGAGCATTCTTGTCTGTTTGCTCTTGTTTGTTTGATTGTTGTCCAGAATTATCTTGTGAATTTTCAGAACCAGAATTCCTTGATTGTTCTTGCAATGCTTTTTCCAAATCTGTTGGGACTTTTTTATTTACCATAAATTAATTAATTAAAAATAGGTTTTAAATGTTTGGAATTATAATATCTGGCTACACTTGGATTTTTGCTTAATAATTTTCTGCTTTCTAGATTTGACAAATAACAATAAATTTTAATTCATTTAACAAGAAGTTTTCTTGAATATCTGTGCCTTTGTATTTTTTATTATGAAAAAATATCTCTACAGATTATTATTTTTAAGCTCTAAAATTTTTTAATATTAATCTTGCTTTAGGAGAGGTATTTTATTTATTTTTTAATTAGAATTACTAGAGATATCTAATACAAAAATTTATTAATGCTCTTTTGCAAGATAAAGAATGGAACAAAAAACAAATAATAAAAAATCAGCAGGAGCTTTTACATGGCACCAAGTTTCTGCAGAAGAAAAAAAACAAATAAGAAAAAAAGCTGAATCTATATTAGGAAATTTTTCAAAAAATCTTTCTAAACTAGAAAAATCTAAAGAATTTAGAGAACCTTTAATTGAAAGAGACAATAGTGAAAGAAAAGAAAGAGATTTATCTTCAAAAACAAAAACATGTTCTATAAAAAGAGAGAAGTTTTTTGATAATGCTCCCATATCAGACAAGAAAAAAGGAAAGATTATTGCTGAGATAGGACATTGGGTAAATTAAATCTCTTTTCCAACCATAATCTTTTCCTTGAGTTCTTCTATTTCTTTTTTGAATAATCCTGCAATTTCTTTTTTTTCAAGAGCTTCAAGCAAGTCTGATTCATTACAAGAAAGAATTTTATCAAGAGATCCAAATTTCTCAATTACCTGGCTAATATGTTTTTCTAAAAGATTTGATTTTTTTAAAATTCTGATACCTTTTGGAGAGATATTTCTATCATGTAGTTCATCAAAAAGCATTCTTGAAATATTTGATTTTTCAAGCAAAAAATCAAAATTCATTTTTCTTAATATTTCTCTTGATTGTTGAGCATTTGAATCAAAATAATCTTCTAAAACTATGTCTTCTTTTTTTGAAATATTTCCTGTAAGTTCTTTTAATCTCATATTTACTATTGCTCCTTCTTTTCCTAACTCTATTAAATATCTTTTTACTTTGTCTGAAATACGGTTTATAATTTCAAATCTTTGTAATAATTCAGAGACATCTCCTACTGTTACACAAGAATTTATCTCAAGAAAATTAAAATTAGTAATTGTCTGATCAAATGCTTCTCTTTGTTTTTCAAGTATCTGCAATGTTTCTGCAGCTCTTCTTAAAATTTCTGCACTTCCAACGAGTTCATAAGTTATTCCTCTATAATAAACTGTAACCTTGTTTTTTCTTTCAGAAACTGCTATTGCTATTGTTCCTAATTGCTTGGAAGTTCTTTCAGCTGCTTTGTGTCTTGTTCCTGTTTCTTTTGAAGAAATTTCAATGCTTGGATAAATAACTGAATTTGCATAAAGAATTTTCTTTAAATCTTCAGAAAGAATAATTGCACCATCCATTTTTGCAAGTTCTACAAGTTTTTGTTGGCTAAATTTTGAATTGATTCTAAATCCTTTTTCAATAATCTCATTTAAACCTTCTTTATCTATAATAATTAAAGCTCCCATTTTAGCTCCAATTATGTCATCAAGAGCTGACCTTAATGAAGTTCCTGGAGCAAACATTTTTAGAATTTCTGTAAGAGTTTTTTCTTTTTCTTTTGCTTTTTCTTTTTTTGAAATATTTTCTGGATATTTTTTATCTGAATTTTGTTTCATTTAATAATAAGATATTCAAGGTATATAAATTTTTATGTAAAATTAATTATTTATCACACCTGCAACAACCAATGGAAAAATTATTGTTGCATCACCATGTACTTTAACTGATTTTCCATTAGGAATTATTTTTCCCCAGGAAACTGCTTCATCTGGTTTTGCACCAGAATCTGAAGCATCAAATTCATTTCCAGTATTTATATAAACAGCATAATCTGCTCCATTTCTATAAAGATTTGCATTGCATATTGAATGTTTTACTACTCCTCCTCCAAGAATAATCATTCCTGTTTTATTTCTTCCTATTGAAGTATTATTTAATTTTTCAGTATCTTCTACAATATCTAATTTAAATTTAGAATTTTTATAATTTTTATAAAAATAAATCATGTCTCCTAAACTTCCATCCATAATTGCAGGACAAAAAATTTCAATATTGTTTTTTTCAGCCCAGTAATAAATTGAATCCTTGTTATTTATTTCTTTTCCTAAAATTTTTATTAAATCTGAAGGAGTCTTTATTTCTAGATGATGTTTTTCTAATACTGACATTGCAAATTCTTCAAATTTACAGTATCTTGAATTTGGAACAAGAATATTTCCAATTCTGTTTATTCCTTTTTTTCTTAATTCTTTTCCCTTATAATCAAAACTTCCAATTTTAAAATCACCTAAACATTTAATAAAATCTTCTTCTATTCCTCCTCCTGTAGTTACAAGAACATCAATAAATTTATGTTTTACTAGATATTTTATGATTTCTCTTATTCCTGTAGAAACCATATTTGAAGTATATCCAAGATAAACATATGCTTTATTTTTTTTCATTTCTTTGATAATTTCAATGGCTTTTGCAAGATTTGTTGCTTGAGCTCCTGTTGTTGAATAACTTTTGATAAATTTTCCAATATCAAATTCCTTTTCAAAATCATATCCTTTAACTGAATTTCCAGAAATTTCTGAACTTTCTTTTAAAATATGTTCCTTTGCTATTTCTGATTTTTTGTTTTCCATAAAAATTTTACTGCAGTAACCTTTAAAAATCTTCACTTCTTTATTTTAATACAATGAATAAATGGTTAGAAATAGTGCTTGGACTTATCCTGGTGATATTATCAATTGTTGCATGGATACTTGATTGGTATGGATTTGGAAATGCAGCACTTGAATTTTTAAAAGGAGGACTTATGTGGTTTATTATATTCATAGGTCTTGTTTTATTATCTCTAGGAATAAGTGATTTAAAAGAATAATAAGAAATAAAATCCTTAATCAGAATTTTGCTATATCTGAGATTATAAAAGTTATTGGAAAATCTATTTGTATTAGATATGTTTTTAGTAATTAATAATACTAAAAAAAGATTATTTATAAAAAATAAAAATAAAGAAAGAGATAAATAAAAAATAAAATAAATATTGGGTTCTTATTTTTTAAATAAATTAACTAAACCAACAATACCTGCAATACCTACTAAAGCATATACAGTAGTTATAAGCCAACCAACTGATAAGTATTGAACTAATTCATATTTATCACCAATAGCCATAAGCCCCCAATTAAGAGCACCAATTACCATCAATACTTGAGCAACTTTATTAACTGCTTTTTTCATTTTTAACCTCCTTTTTAATTTAATTTCCCTAAAATATTGAAATTAACCAAGTTTTTAAATATAACTTTTTATGGAGCGTGTCTAATAATTAGCACGTCGATGTTAATTATTTCCTTATCTGAACATCT
>CAYWQI010000015.1:0-15680 GCA_964460535.1 Candidatus Woesearchaeota archaeon | reverse complement strand
CACCAAGATATTCTTTACATATTAAACCTATTCTGCAAATCTTTACATTTATATTAAGAGTCTTTACTATTAATCTTGCCCTAGGAAATTAAAATTAAATTTTATATTTAAAATTAGTATTATGAGACATTTTGATTAACAAAACTTATAAACCCTAATTAATTAAAAAAAGCATGCCAGAAGAAATAAAAGCTAAAGAAACAGAAAAAATTGAACAACCAGGAAATATAAATCCTCAAAACCAGAATTCTTCGTCTTTTAATTCAAATTCTCCAAATAATTCAAATTCTTCAAGTTCATCTGGACAATATAAAAGAGGAATTGCATATAAATTAAGGATAAATGATGTTCTTCAAGGAAAACCAATTCTTGATGAAACCAAACAAAGATTTAATTTTCTTGAATTAGGAGACAAAAAAATAACAAGAGTTAATATAATTGGAAATATTGTGGATAAATATGAAAATCCTGGTGAGAAAAATTATATCTTTTTTACACTTGATGATGGTTCAGGACAAATAAAAGTAAGGACATTTGGTGAAGATTCTGATAAATTTAAACATATAAATCAAGGACAAACAGTTGTAGTAATAGGAAAATTAAGACAATTCAATAATGAAGTTTATATTATTCCAGAAATTATTAAAGAAAAAGATGCAAGATATCTTTTAGTTAGAAAAAAAGAAATAGAAAAAGAAAAATCATCTTCAATTGGAGAAGTTGAAAAATCTGAAGTTTCTAGTATAAAAGAAAAACTACTTAATTTAATAAAAAATTCTGAAGAACAAGGAGGAATTGAAATTGATGCTATTACAACAAATAGTGAAATGTCTTCAACATCTCCTGAAATAATAAACCAAGAAATACAAAAACTTCTTGAAGAAGGAATTATTTTTGAACCCCGACCTGGAAAGTTGAGGTGGCTTGGTTAAGGGGGTGGAAACTTTCTATTTCCCTCTTACTGGAAAACTTAGGTGGTTGGGATAGTTTTCTATTTCTCTCTTACTGGAAAACTTAGGTGGTTGGGATAGTTTTCTATTTCTCTCTTACTGGAAAACTTAGGTACTTTTAATTATATCTTCTGAAGTTCTTTTGGATAATTGTGCCTTTAAATCCATTATTATTATGATTATTATTATGATTATTATTATGATTATTATTATTATTATTATTAAAAGATATTTCTATACCTTGCTATATTTAAGCTCTGAAAATTTTTAGAATTAATTTTTTTCAGGAAAGATATTTAGTTTTATTTTTGTATTTAATGTTACCAGATACTGTACTAGGATAAATTTAAAAGTATTCTAATTTTTATTAATATAAGATGGTTAAGATATTAATTATTGGAGATCCGCATGGAAAAATTCCAAGAACAAAAAAATTCAAAAAAAATGCTGAAAAAGCTGACTTTATATTAATTACTGGAGATATAGGTAAATGTGATTTAGCAAGAAAACAAGCTTTTAAAGAAGCAAATAATGAAAATGAGACTTCTTTAAATAAAAAACAAGAAAAAGCAATTTATAATGAAATTTATTCTTCAAGCATGGAAGTATTAAATTTTTTAAAAAAATTTGCTCCAGTTTATCTTATTTTAGGTAATGTAGGAACTACAACAGAAAGTGAAATTAAAGAAAAAGAAAAAGAATTGAATATAAAACTTCCACATTTATTAAGAGATATAAAAAAATTAAAAGGAGTTTATTTAGTCAAGAATTCAGTTAGAAAAATAAAGAATATAAAAATAGGGTTTTTAGAATATTTTATAGATTCTGGATGGTTAAAGGATTTTAAACCTCAAGCAGAACAAGAAAGTATTCAAGAAGCAAAAAAAGAAACTAAAAAAGCAGAAAAAGTTTTGAATTATTTTAAAAAACAAAAGATTGATATTTTATTATGTCATCAACCTCCATATAAAATTCTTGATAAAGTTTCTTCAAAATATAATCCTCCAAAAAATTGGATAGGAAAAAATGCAGGAAGCAGAATAATTAAAAAGTATATTAAAAAACCAAATAAAGAATTAAAATATGTTTTTTGTGGACATATTCATGAAGCTTGTGGAAATAAAAAAATAGGAAAAGTTTCAATATACAATCTAGGTCATAATGGAAATTCTATTTTAATAGATATCTAATAGTAACTAGTAACACTTGAAGTTCTACTTAATAATCCTTGTAAACTTTTATATTTCTATTAAGAGTCTTTACAATTAATTTCTTTTTAGAGAATAAAAGTTTAATCTTGTTTTATAAAAATTCAGGCAATATCTTTTAATTCCCAAATCTGTGAAAATCTAGAACAAGGGGAATTATTTTTCTTTAGAAATTTCTTCATAAACAGAATGTGCAGCAATTGCTCCTTCACTTGCTGCTGTAATAGCTTGTTTAAAAAAATTATCTGTTATATCTCCTGCAGCATAAATTCCTTTAACTGAAGTTTTTTGTTCTTTATTTGTTTTAATATAATTATTTTCATTTAAATCAATATTAAGAATTTTAGCAAGTTCTATTTGTGGAGAACTTCCAATTTCAATAAACAAGCCATCAACTTTAATTTCTTTTTCAGTATTTTCTCTTGTATTTAAAATTTTAACTGCACCTAATTTATCTTTTCCAAGTAATTCTTGAATTTCTGAATTAAACAAAGGAGTAATCTTTTCATTTTTTTCAACTTCTTCTATCCAAGTTGGCTCTGCTCTAAAGAATTTGTTTTTTCTATAAATTATATAAACTTTTTTTGCAAACTTAGTTAAAAGAAGAGAAGCAGTTAAAGCAGCATCACTTCCTCCAACAACTCCTACAATTTTATCTGAATAAAACCCTGCATCACATGTTGCACAATAACTCACTCCTTTTCCAGTAAGTTCTTTTTCTCTTTCTATATTAAGTTTTTTTCTTTCACTTCCTGTTCCTAAAATTATTTTTTTTGTTTGATACTCTTGTTTAGATGTTTTTATAAGAAATTCATTATCTTTTCCAGAAATATTCTCAACAAATTCTTGTTTTATATTGATATTTAAATTCTGAACTTGTTTTATCATTTTTTGGACTAATTCAAAACCACTTATTTTATTATATGTTGGAAAATTACATATTTCATGAGCTTCACCAATCAAACCTCCAGGAAGTTTTCCTAAAACTAGAGTTTTAAGTTTATATCTCGCAGCATAAACTGCAGCCATTAAACCAGCAGGCCCTGTTCCAATTATAATCAAGTCATATTTTTCTTGTTTCATGAATATAATAAAAAACACTCCTTTAAAAAACTTTATTAACTCTTTTTTCTCTTTTTTAATATGAAAGAGAATACAAAAAAACAAATTTCTAAGAAATTAAAAACAAGTATTGAAAAAACAACAAAAAAATTAGGCATTGATTTTAAAGAACTAAATTTAGATGAAAACAAAATTCTGAATTTGCTTGAACAACCTCCAAGTTATGATTTAGGAGATTTTGCATTTCCTTGTTTTTTTTTAAGTAAGGATTTTAAAATGTCTCCAAATGACATTGCTATAGAAATACGAAAGGAAATTGGTAATCCTTGGGATAAAATTAAAGAAATTAAAATTCAAGGACCTTATTTGAATTTTTTCCTAGATAGAAAACAATTAACAAAAGATTTAATTAAAGAAATTAAAACAAAGGGTGAGAGGTTTGGTAGTAATAATTCAGGACAAAATAAGAAAATTGTTATTGATATGTCCTCTCCAAATATTGCAAAACCATTTGGAATAGGTCATTTAAGATCAACAATAATAGGAAATTCTATTTCCAATATTTCAGAATTTAATGGTTATAAAACTATTAAGATAAATTATTTAGGAGATTGGGGAACACAATTTGGTAAAATGATTTTTGGTTATAAAAAATTTGGTGATAAACGAAAACTAAATGCAAATCCTATCAAGCATTTATTAGAAATTTATGTTAAAGCAAATAAAAAACAATATGAAGAAAAAGCAAGACAAGAATTTAAAAAATTAGAAAAAGGAAATAAAGAAAATTTAGAACTTTGGAAAAAGTTCAAAAAATTAAGTTTGGATAAATTTAATGATATCTATTCTTTGCTAGGAATTAGCTTTGATATTGTATCTGGAGAATCAAAATATAATGATAAAATGCAACCAATTATTGATATGTTAAATGAAAATAAGTTATTAAAGAAAGATCAAGGAGCTTATATTGTTGACTTAGAAGAATATGGTTTGGGTGTTGCTTTAATAAAAAAGACCGACGGAACAAGTTTGTATGCAACAAGAGATTTGGCTGCTGCAATTAATAGAAAAAAAGAATACAAGTTTGATAGACTATTTTATGAGGTTGGTTCAGAACAAAGTTTACATTTTAAACAAGTATTTAAGATTTTAGAAATTTTAGGTTATGATTGGGCGAAAAATTGTAAGCATATTTCGCATGGATTATATCTTGATAAAGATGGAAAAAAATTTGCAACAAGAAAAGGAAAAACTATTTTTATGGAAGATATTTTTAATGATACAAAAAAACTTGCTGAAAAGGAAATCAAAAAAAGATTTCCTAAAATTCCTAAAAAAACATTAGAAAAGAGATCTCATAAGGTTGCAATAGCATCTATTTTTTATGGAGATTTGAAAAATTATCGTAATAATAATATTGTATTTAATTTAAATAGATTTACCTCTTTTGAAGGCGACACAGGCCCTTATTTGCAGTATAGTTATGCAAGAGCAAGTTCAATTTTAAGAAAAATAAAAATAAAATCTTCAAATAAAAAGATAAATATTAAAGGAGAACTTCATGAAAAAGAACTGCAATTAATTTTAAAATTAAATGAATTTCCTAGTGTTGTTCAAAAAGCATATAGAAATTTAAATCCTGCAGAAATTGCAAATTACTCTTATTCCTTAAGCAAGATATTCAATGAGTTTTATTCTGAATGTCCTGTAATTTCTGAAAAAGAAAAACAAGGTTTGAGAATTTCTCTTGTTGAATCTTTTAAACAAGTTATGAAAAATTCTCTTAATTTACTTGGAATTGATGTATTGGAGAGAATGTAAAATAAGCCCAAATAATAACAATAATAATTGAAAAGAAATTAAAAGATAAAATCTAAAATCCTTTTTCTTTATTAATTTCATCCATTTTACTTACACCTTTATCTTTTGAAAATTTTATAATATTTTCAACAAAATTTTCAATTTTTTGTTCATGACTTACAATTATTAATTGTTTCACATTCAATTCTTGAAGAACATCACGCATTTTATCAAGTTGTTGTTCTGAAAAACCATCTGTTGGTTCATCAAGTATCAAGATATCTCTTGTTTTTATTTTACTCATAAGAGAATTAATCACTTGATTTAAAGCAAGACGATAAGCAAGAGCAATTGCTGTTCTTTCACCTCCTGAAAGATATTTATATTCAAGTTCATAATCATACTGCTCAACAATAGGAGTAAATTCATCATCAAGACGAACATTGAAATTATCAGGAACAAGAATATCAAACCATTCTGAAAATAACTTAGAAAAATCTTGTTTTAATTTTGACATCACATGTTTTTCTATTCTAGATATTACCTGGACAAATCTATTTGAAAGCCAATTTTCAAGATTTCCAAGATATTCTAATTCCTCTCTTATTTTTTTTGTTTTTTGAATCTCTGTTTTTAATTCTTCAATATCTTTTTTATTAAAATCAATTTCTTTTTTTAATTCAGCAACTTTAATTTCTGAATTTCTTTCTTGTTTTAGTGATTTCTCAAGTTCTTTTTGTTTTTCCTCTATAATCTTGTCATATCTTGATATTTCAAGTACAGAACTTTTAAGAGTTTGAATTTGACTTTCAAGTAATTTAATATCTTTTTCAAGATTTTCATTTGATTTTTTTAATTCATTAAGAGAATTATTTTTTTCTTCTATGCCTTGAAACCTGATTTTCAAAACATTAAGTTCTTGTATTTTTTCTTCATTTTGCTGTATTTCATTGTTTTTCGAATATATTTCATTATTTATTTTTTCTTTTTCTTTATTTAATCTTTCTATTAGTTCCTGGTTTTCTTTTGAATTTTGTACAAGTTTTTTAATAACATTTGATTTATAATCTTGATTGACATCTTGAAGGCAAGTAGGACATACTTCAATATGTTGAAGTTTTTCTTTTATTTTATTGTTCTCTTCATTTTTTCCTACTAAAGAATTCATTCTTGAACTAATGCTTAAAATTCTATTATTAAAATCCTGTATTTCTTGTTTTTTTATCTGAATACTCTCCTGAAGCTCTTTTATTTTGTTTTCATCAAAATTTAGTTTGTTAATTTCAGATATCTGCTCTTCTAATCTAAAAATCTGTTTTTTATTATTTGAAATAGAATCTTTTTTATTTTGAATCATAATCTTTGTTTTTTCTATTTCTTGCTCTAATTTATTTTTTTCATCTTTTTTTGTTGAAAGTTCCTTCATTTCATTTTGAACTCTTTCAAGATTTGATTTTTTATCTTCAAGTTCTTGTTGATATTTTTGTAAATTGTTTTCCATGCTTTTAAGATGTTCTTCTTTAAGAGAAAGTCCTTCTTTATATTTTTCAAGATTCACACTCATTCCTTCCTTGAGACGTTTTTCTTCTCGTATTTTGCTTGCAATAATAGAAACATTTTCAAGAACTTTTTTATATTTATCAACTCCAAAAATCTGTCTTAAAGTATTAACTCTTGTCTTAGGATCTTCAAGTATAATTTGTTTCATCTCTTCTTGAGGAGTATATATTGTAAATCTATATAAAAGATTTTGTTTTTTGGAAAATTCAGGAGGATAATCCAATAACTCAAGAACCTTGTCTTTTAATTCAGTAACTGAAAGTTCCTTTTTTTCTTGACCTATTTCAATAGAACAATAACTTTGAGAAATGTTTTTAGCACGTTTTAATTTTCTTTCAATAATCACAAGATTTTCATTGATTTCGAATTCCATGATAACAGAACCCTCTTCTTTTCCATTTTTTAACAAAGAGCTACCTTTTTGTCCTGGTTGAAGTCCAAATAATGCAAATTCTATTGCAAGCAAAACAGAAGTTTTACCACTTCCAATATCTCCTGATAATAAAACACTTCCTTCTGGAAACTTAATCTCTTGATATTCATAACTTCTTATATTTTCTAATGTTAATTTATTGATTTTCATTTTAAAATTTTAAAACCTTTCTTGCATCTTCTATTAATCTTGATTTAAAAACCTCGTTTGTTTCACCTTCCATTTTTTCTATTGATAAAGAATTCATTAATCCTGAAATCAAGAAATTAAAATCAGAGGGATTTTTATCTGAATAATTCTTTATTGTTTCTTCTTCAATTTCATCAGAATCTTTTGAAGAAGTTTCCATATCCATTTCAAGTTCCTTAGTTTTCAAATCATGAGTATTTTTTAAAACAAAATAAGCTCCTTTTTCTCTGCAATGTTCCTCAATTTTTTGAATCTTTATGTCTGAAGTTTTTCCATTTACAAGTTCTCCAGAAAATCTTAAAAGAACAATTTTATCTTTTAATTCATATTTGGATAATTCACTAATGATATATTCAGTAGCAGAATGAGCATCCTTGATTTTAAATTCAATCGGAAGCACATCTTTTAATTTTAGATTAATTTTTTTTAATGAATTTTCACCTTGAGCCTCTGTATTAACAATATAAAAACTACCTTCCTGAAGGTCTTCTAATTCCTGGAAATTATTTGGAAAAATAGGGCCAGGATAAACAAAGTTTTCATATTGAAAATCAATATGCAAGTGTCCTAGAGCATAATAATCCACAACAGGAAGAATACTTGATTCAATAGAATCAATAGGCAGGGTTCCTTTGGCTTTATCAAGAGTTGTATGCATCATGAAAATTTTAAACATTCCTGGAGAATCATTTATTTTTATTTTTCTCAAATCTTGAATTTCCAGACCAGATTTTTTTCCAGGATATCCATAAATAGCAACATTTTTATAAACAACAGGATGTAGAATTATCTTTTCATTTCTTTCTTGAGAAGAAGCTTCATCCTCAGAATCTGGAAAAAAAGTTGTAACATTTTTACAAAAACCAGCTTTTTCCAAAACATCTAAAAATGTTTTTCCAGAAGCAGAATAATCATGACTTCCAGCAATTATAAAACAAGGAATATTTGCATCTTTTAATTTTTTTAATTGTCCAAAAGTCTCTTTCAAGATATCTATAGGAGGATAAGCTGTATCAAACAAATCTCCAGCTATTAAAACAAACTCAACTTTTTCTTTGAGACAGGTTTCAATAGATTTTTCAAAAGATTTAAAATTCAATTCACGGAGCTCTGGCTGTTTCCATCCTCCTAAGTGAACATCAGACATATGTGCAAATTTTGGCATTTCAAAAACTCCTTTATGGAATTAAAAAACTTCAAGTATTTAAAGATTATTGAGATAAACTGTACTACTAACACTTGAATTTCTATTTAATAATTCTCTTTTTTCTATATTTAATAAATAATGAGAAATTTGTAATTTATATAGTCAGTATTTTCATAAAACATTAATTAAGAATTACTTATTAACTTTATCAACAGTTTTATCTTCAGCTGTTTTTCTTTCTTTTTCATCTTTTGTCAAAGAACCAATAACTTTAACTAAAAGACCAGGAAGACCTGTTCCAATAGGAACTGGTTGATTTAAAATAATATTCTCAATAACACTACTTAAATTATCTTTTGTTCCTTTAACAGTTGAGCTTACAAATTGTCTTATTGGAGTTTCAAAAGTTGCTCTTGCTAAAATAGAAGATTTTTGAGCAATAATTCCCATTCTTGTAACACCCTTAACAATTCCTGAAGAAGTCATAGCATCAGCAACAAGTTTTAAGTGTCTTTCATTAATTTCTATACCTTGTTTTTCTAGAGTTTCTTGTATTTCATTAACAATAAGTTGTCTTGCTGCTTCAATACCTAATATTTTTGCAACTTCATAAAAATCATTTGAAATAACTTTATTAGGATTAACTTCTTTTAATTCAAGAATATCTTCAAGATTAGTTCCTAATGTAACAACAACATAATTATTGTCTTTTTTAACAATAAGAACTTGTTCAATTCCTTTAACTCCTGATATAATTGTTTTTTTTAATTTTTCTTTAAGTTTATAAATTTCTTTAAAATCATATTCTGCAGCATTTAGAGTAATTGATTTTCCATTTCCAGATTCTTTAACCTTAAAATTAAGTTCTTGTAATCTATCAACAATTTTCTTGATTCCAGTATGAGTTGCTTTCAAACCTTCTTTATCAATTATTATTTCAACTTTTTTATTACTAAAATCAAGATTTATTTCACTAGAGATTTCTTCTAGAGTAACTTGTTTTATTTTCTCAGCAAATGTTCTTGCTTTTTCTTCATTATTATTTTCAGAGTTCAAATAAATTTCCATTTTTGGGCTTGAAGGTTTTTTTCTTGCATCAAATATTTCAATTAATCTTGGAAGTCCTGTAGTAACTTGCATTTCTGCTACACCTGCTGAATGAAATGTGTTTAGAACCATCTGTGTTGAACTTTCACCAAAACTTTGTGCTGCTACAATTCCAATAGCTTCACCTGAATCAATATCTTTTCCATTATGCATCTCAGAAACACTCTTGCCATCATCTCCAAATTTAAATTCAATAATATTATTATTACTATCTCTTACAGTTCCATCATATTCTATTCTTAAATCCTGAAGAGCATTTGCAAGTCTTCTATATAAGTAACCTGATTTTGGAGTTCTTAAAGCAGTATCCATTAAACTATCCCTACCAGTAATAGATTGAAAGAAAAATTCATCTGGTCTCAAACCTTTCATAAAAGGACTATGTATAAATCCTCTTGCTTTAGGAGATAAATCTCCTTTTTTATAAAATGATAATGTTCTTTGATTATAACCCATGTCAATTCTTTTACCTCTAAAAGACTGTTGTCCAACACAACATGCCATCTGAGTAATATTCAACATGTTTCCACCACCTCCAGAAACAATTATATGATTAACAGGATTGTCCTTAGGAAAATTTTCTTTTACAATTTTTCCTATTTTTGTTCTAATTTCATTTAATGTTTGAAGAATCTTTAATTCTCTTGATTCTTCTTCAGATTTTCCTGGAATTAAATCAAGTGTTTCTTGTTTATAAGATTCTACAATTTTATTTGTTTTATCTTCAGCTTTTTTAATTATTTCATCACTAGATTTTACAAGATCTTCATGAATACTAAAGTCATTTAATGTAATAGAAATTCCCCTGTTTGTTAGATATTTTGTTCCAAGTTTAAATGCTTTTTTAACAGCTTCAAAAGATTCATCCCTTCCAACTGCTTTGTCTAATTCTTTTACTAAATTTCCTTCTTCATCTCCAAAAGTATTTTCATCTAATGTTCCTTTAAGAACTTGTCCATCTTTTATTTCAAGATTATCATCCTTGTAATTGAATTTAGGAAGAATCTCAGAAAATAATTCAAATCCTGTAATATTTTTCTTCTTTGCTTTTGCATTTATTCCTGAAGAAAACCAAAGTTGATTTGCTTGTTCTTTTGTAAATTCACTTTTTCCTATTAAATAATTTCCAGTAATTGCATCCTTAATACATCCTACAAGATTAGTATTATTTTTAGGAGAAAAAACATTTCTCTTTACATCCAAAAGAATCTTAGCTTCTGCTCTTGCTTCTTCTGTTTGTGGAGAATGAATATTCATTTCATCACCATCAAAGTCTGCATTATACGGAGCAGCTGTAGCAGGATGTAATCTAAATGTTTTTCCAGGAAGAACCTTGACAAAATGAGCCATTAAACTTCCTCTATGAAGACTTGGATGTCTATTGAATAATACAACATCTCCGTCTCTTAAGTGTCTTTCAACTTTATAACCTACTTCTATTTCATCAATTATTTCTTGTTTTAATTCTTCAGTTATTTTCTTTCTCTTTCCATCAGGTCTTAGAATATAAACAGCTCCAGGATATTCATCTCCTCTTTTAATAAGTTTTTTTAAATCTTCAATATTCAAATCATTTACTGTTTCAGTTGAAGTTACTTTTTTTGCAATTTGGGTTGGAATACCTATTTCATTAATTTCAATTTCAGGATCTGGAGAAATAACTGACCTTGCAGAATAATTAACTCTTTTTCCAGCAAGATTTTTTCTTATTCTTCCTTCTTTACCCTTGATTCTTTCTGTTATTGTTTTTAATGGTTGACCACTTCTATGTCTTGCAGGAGGAATTTTTGAAACAGTATTATCAAAAAATGTTGTTACATGAAATTGAAGCAAATCCCAAAGATCTTCAATAATAACTTCAGGAGCTCCTGCATTTAAATTTTCCCAAAGTCTTTGATTCGCTCTAATAATATCACTTAATTTATGAGTCAAATCATCTTCACTTCTTTCTCCTGATTCTAGAATAATACTTGGTCTTACTGTTACAGGGGGCACTAGAACTGTTGTAAGAATAGCCCATTCTGGTCTGCAAGTTTCAGGATTAATTCCAACTTTTCTTAATTCATCATCAGGAATATTTACTAGAATATCTCTTATTTCAGTTGGAAAAATTCTTGTTCTTCCTCTATAAAAACTAGTTGGTTTATCTAATCTTATTTTTTCTTGATTTGCTTGACAATGAGGACATTTCTTTTTGTCTTTTGCTTTTTTTGCTCTTTGACTAGGAGGATATTTTTCTAAATCTTTTTCTTCAAGAAGTAATTTTCCACAATCTTTACAAAAACTTCTTAATCCTAGTTCAACCATAGGAATATATTTTAAATGCATGATTGGTCTTGCTAAATCAATACTTCCTGGATGTCCTAAACATTCCTTGATTCTTCCTCCACAAGTCCTACATCTTACTCCAGGATCAATTGCTCCAAGACGAAGGTCCATTAAACCACCATCAACAGGATAACCATCAAGGTCATAAAGTTCTGGAGTTACTATTTTTGCTGAACTTAATTTTTTTATTTGTTCAGGACTAAGTAAGCTAAATCCTATTTCAGATATTTGTTTTTTAATTGGTTTTTGCATTTTATACATCATATTTGTTTTTTAAATCTAAGTTTGTGTGTATTCCTAATCCTTGTAATTCTTCAAGTAATAATTTAAAAGCATAAGAAACTTCAACAGGTTCTACTTGTTCACTTGAACATATTGGGCACATTGTTTTGTTTCTTATATTATCTTCAATTCCAATACTTCCACATTTTTCGCAAATAGGAAGTACTACTTTATCTGAATCATATCTTTCTTTTAATAATAAACTTGCACCATGAGCTACAAGAGCTTGCTGTTCCATTTCACCTAATCTTAATCCACCACCCCTAGAACGACCTTCAACTGGTTGTCTTGTTAATAAAGCAATTTTTCCTGAAGCTCTTCCATGAATTAAATTCTTTACCATACGTTTTAATTTCAAGTAATAAAGATTTCCAATAAACATTTTAGCTTCTAATTTTTTTCCAGTAATTGCATTATACATTGTTTCTTTTCCATCAAATCTAAATCCAAGTTCACTCATTGATTTTTCAAGTTCTTGTTTTGTTGCTCCACTAAAAGGTGTGCCATCAATAATCTCTCCCTTAAGAGAACCTACTTTTCCAGCAAGTAATTCAAGAAGATAACCTACAGTCATACGACTAGGTAAACCATGAGGATTGAATAAAATATCTGGTCTTAAACCACGAGAAGTAAATGGAACATCTTCTTCTGGAAGTATCATTCCTACAACACCTTTTTGTCCGTGAGAAGTTGCATATTTGTCTCCAATTTCAGGAATTCTTAAATCTCTGGTTCGAATTTGAACTATCTTGTTTCCTTCTTTATCTTCAGTAATAAATGAAGCATCAACAACTCCACTTTCACCTTCTTTCATAGAAACACTTGATTCTTTTTTTGTTCTAATAGAAATATCTCTTGCTTCTGAAAGAAATTTAGGAGGTGAAACTTTTCCAATTAAAACGTCACTAGAATCAACATCTGCTTCAGGATAAATTATTCCATCTGCATCAAGTTTTCCATAACTCTCTTCCATTTTATATCCTGAAGTATCTTTTTCAGGAATTGTAATCTCATCTTTTAATCCTCCTGCATAATTCATTTCAACTGCAGAATAAGGTTTGAAATAAAAACTTCTTCCAATACCTCTATCAAGACCTCCTTTATTAAAAATTAAAGCATCTTCCATGTTGTATCCTTCAGAAGTCATTACTGCTACAACCAAATTTTGACCTGCTGGATAATTATGAAGAGTATCATAAATAAAACTTCTAACAATTGGTTTTTGAGGATATTCTAAAATACTTGCACTTGTATCTAATCTTGAAAAATAATTAGCAGCATATAAACCAAGACTTTGTTTTTGAGTCTTACTTCCACGATTTAATCTTGAACTCTGGTCATGATTTGCATAAGGAACTAATCCAGTTACAACACCAAATAAATCAATTTCATCAATTTCAAGATGAGTATGTTCTTCAGTAATTTCATTTTCATATAAAGAAACAAGTGCATTCTCTTCTTCAGAAGCATCAAGATATTCTATAATTCCTCTTTTTAATAAGTCATTCCATTTTATTAAACCTTGTTCTAATTCAAGAAGAGTTGATTTTTCTAATTTTGATTTTCCATTTTCAACAACAATCAAGGGTCTTAGAACTCTTCCAGGTTCAGTAGAAATTAAAACTATGCCATATTCTTCATCATTTCTAAGACTCATTTGTATTGGAAGATGGTTTCCTCTTCTTTTTTCTTTTAAATTTTGAATGAATTCTTTAGAATTTTCAACATTTCCAATATATCTTCCATTAAAGAAAACTTCTTTTCCTTTACTTTCCTGGATTAATCCCACTTCTTTTAATATAGACAAAAAGTTTTCTTCATCCATTTCAACTCTTGTAGAAACCATTGATAAAAGAGAAAGATTTTTTCTTAATCCAATTTCTGTTCCTTCTGGAGTTTCAATAGGACAAAATCTTCCATAATGTGTTGGATGCAAAATTCTTGCCATTGAATTTTCTTGATCTGAAGGTAACATTGAAGAAACTCTCTGTAATTGAGAAATTGTTGCAAGATAATTTGTTTTATCCATGTTCTGAGTTACACCAGTTCTTTCACCAGTCCAACTTCCTGTTGCAATAGCACTTTCAACTCTATGAGAAAATAATGTAGATTTTGCAAGAGTTTTTATTGAATAGAAATTTTTTCTTTTTGTAGATTTTTGAAGAGAATAAAGCAAGTCCCTTATTAATACTCCAAGATTGATTCTAAAAAGACTTGAAAGCAAATCTCCTGATAATCTAACTCTCTTGTTTGCATAATGATCTTTATCAGTTCTTAAACTTGGAGTTTCTTTTGATATTAAAAATTGTTTTACTAATTTACATAATGTAACTGCCTTGTCTCTCCTATTAGATTTATCTTGTCCAATATGTGGAAGCAAGTAACCATCAATTCTTTGTTTTACTCTATCAAGAATTTCTTTTTTAGTTCCTTGCAAGTTTGATATTTCTGCAATCTTCATCATTGCATCTTCTGGTGTTGCCATATCCACAAATTCATAAAGATTTACAATAACAGTATCACTTTCTTTTCCAATATATTGTGCAATCTCAGATTCTTTTGTCATTCCAAGAGCTTTTAAAACAATTACCAAAGGAATTTCTTTAAATCTTGTAAAACTTAAATTAAAAATTCCTTCTTTAGATTCATTTATTGTAGTAGGAATTCTATAAGTGCCTTTTGAAGAAAAAAGTCTCAGATATAAATTACCTTTTTTATCATCTTCAATAAAAGGTTGATTTTCAGCAAGGTCTTCAGTCATGATCATGACTCTTTCATTTCCATTAATAATAAAATATCCTCCAGTATCAAGAGGGTCAATTCCACTTTCAATTAATTCTTCTTTTGTCATGTCAGAAGTATTACAAACCTTGCTTTTTACAAGAACAGGAATTTTACCAATTTCAACAACTTCTGAATTTACTTGTTCTCCTTTTTTAACAGTAAGTTCCATTGTAATTGGAGATGCATAAGTTAGATTTCTTAATCTTGCTTCTGCAGGAGTAATAAGAGATGTGCTTCCATCTGCTTCAGTTATTTCAGGTTTGCCTACTTCAATTTTACCTAGATTAATTTCAAAATCTTCATTATCAATTCCTTCAGAAATTTCATTTACAATTTCTTGCATTCTATGTTCAATAAAATTATTAAAAGAAACAATATTTGATTCTACAAGTGAGTGATCTTCTAGATATTTTTTAACAACCAAATGTTCATTTTTTTCCATTTTATACAACAACCCTATAATAAATTATATTTTCTCCACCTTTAGTATTTTTTCTTTCAATCTTGATTACATCGCCAATTTGACAATTTTCTGGAAGAGCAGGATCATTTGAAAGAATTTTTGGAAACTGGGATTTTGCAATATTTAATTCGTTTAGAAGTTTGTCTATATCTTTTTCAGTTAATTTTGTGTGTTTTGGTTGCAGAATGTGCATTGTTTGGTTTATCAAGAGTTTTATTTTAATCAAGTTGCATAGTAAAATCTATAGTTTTAATAACTTGCGAATAATAAAACAAAGAAAAATTTGGTTTAAAAACCTTTCGGCATTGTTTATTTTTGTGTTATCCGAAAATTAGTTCATAACGACAAAATAAATCAAGTTATGAAA
>CAYWQI010000014.1:10260-15988 GCA_964460535.1 Candidatus Woesearchaeota archaeon | reverse complement strand
AGCCCCAGAATCATTTGCTGCAGGAAACTCTTTTCTAAGGCAATGGTATGCAACACTATCTTCAAGTCCATCAGGTGCAACATTTAATATTTCAAATTCAACAGATGATGTTTATTATGGTTCAGCAGATAAAATAGTTTTAACAGGTTATGAAAATGATGGTGGAACTCAAATAAACCAAACATATAATATTAGTGCAACATCATCAGGAAAAACACTAACAGAATCAAATCAGATATTAACAACAAACACTTTATTTTCATTTTCATTTTCAGATAACATTGAACCCTCTGGATCATATGGGGGTGGAAGCAGTTCATCAGAAGAAGATGACGAGGAAACAGAAACACCAGATAACATAACAATAATAAACTATATTGAAAGAGGAGTTGATGATGTTAAAAACTTAACAGACGCTATCTACGATAACTTAGATGATGAAACAAAAGAAACAATAGATAAGACAAGAGATGAAACAGCAAATTTTCTTTTAGATTTTGAAGGATTTATTCAAAGAAATATGTGGATTGTAATTGTAATTTTAATTGCATTAATTCTTTTTGCAATAAAACCAAAAAATGTAAATTATGAATCAAGGGTTCGGAGAAGAAGATGAATAAAAAAAAAGTCATTTGTTTTCTTTTTTTGTTTTTAATTGTTAATTTTGTTCAAGCATTTCCAGAATTTTCAGATGAAGGAATAAAAAACTATGATAAAGCAAAAGAAAAAATTGAATTAAGAGATAATTTCAACAAAAAAATAGCAGATGTGACTCTTATTGAAAATACGAGATATTGTTCTTATTATTGTTATGCTATTCTAAATGTTTCAAAGCAGAAAAAGAAAGACTATCTTTTTGATAGTGTTAATTTTTATAATAAAAAACAAAAAAAACTTACAATAAGGGAGGCCAGAATCAATGAAACATCAAACCAAATAAAAATAGAGGGATGGAAAGAAAAAGAAAAAAGTGTTGATTGGATTATCAATCTTGCTGGTTTTGAATTAACAGAGTGGGCATGGTGGAACGGAATTAGCGTTATTTATGATGAAATAAATGATAGCTATTATAATGTTTCATTGTGGAATAACAACTCTGCTGTTGGAGAAAATAATGATTATTTTGATATAAATACTGTGGTTTCACCAGGTGGAACAAGGAAATGGATTAATTCTTCTTCACTGCCAAATATAAACCAGATTCAGGAATTACAGGTAAAATCATATATAGAGGCAAAAGATGGAAATACTGACGCATCACCCACGAAATCAGCAACAGCAAAAATTGAAATATTTGGAAATATACTTGAACAAGTTTCTGTTTCTGATACAGTAACCCCAACAACAAACTCAAAAACAACTGAATGGAATATAACCTATAATGATTCCTCTGGCAATTACTCAGTTTACAACGATGGAGTTTTTCAAGAAGAGATCACCCCCATAAACAATGAAATTTATGTCGATGCATATACTGCATCTGGGTCGATATCTTCAAGAGCTAGATTATATTATGTATATTATTCTGAAAAGGACTCAATTTTTCTTAATTCTCCAGAAGATTATTATAACAATTCAAATCCTAATATAACTTATAATTGTTCTTTTGAAACTGATGGGAATAGTTTGATACATAATGTCTCTATATGGCATAATGCCACAGGAACATGGCATAGGAACAAAACAATTGATCTAATAACAACAGAACCAACATCATATGAGGCTATTTTTAACATTAATTTTTCAACAGATAATAGTTTCATCTGGAATTGTGAAGGTATTGATAATGAAAGCTCAGTTATTTTCAATGATGAAAATAAAACAATCTTTGATATTTCAAAACCAAATATCACAAAAAACAGCCCAGCCTCATCAGTAACAAACGCAGACATAACCATAAACTTTTCAATTTCTGATGAAAAAGGCATATCTTATTGTTATTATAATATTACAAGGGGTGCAAGTCTTGAAAAAGTAAATACTGTCCTTACAAGCCCTTATAATAATACTCATACTCTCTCAGGAGAGGCGACTTATTCAATTAATATATGGTGTAATGACACATCAAATGTAGAATCTTTTGAAACTTACTCTCTAATTTATTCTGTTGCTGATATTAGTGGTGGGGGGGGTGGGGGTGGTGGAACTATTGAAATAATAGAAGAAGAACAATTAACCTGTGAAATTTATAACGATCCCTTTAATGATGCGTGGGAAGTCTTGAAAGAAGAACAATCAATTGAAAATCTAGTTAATTTTTGGAATGCCTATTGGGATAAAGCTTTATGCGATTCTGCTTCAAGCATTGTCCCCATCGTTTAAATCATTCTTTTGAATGAACTCATTAATTATATTATCAGGATCAAAGGCGTCCTTTTGAGAACTTCGCTTAATATTTATTGTAGGAACTTTTTTTAGGGGTTTTTCCCATTCTTCATTGACATAATCTGCCGACGCTAAAATTTGCTCTATTTTAAGCCATTTACCCTTTGAAAAAAAGGACGATTTTGTTATATCCGAACAATCTGGACATTGCTTTCGGATTAATCGGCTCACTTCCTTTAAAAATTTATAATAATTAGTCGGAAGCGTTACAAGATGTTTTGTTTTTCCATTTACCTTTGTTTCAAAAATATATCTCTTCTCTTTTTTTCTTAGATAGACCTTTCTTTTTCTCATTTTTTGTTTTCTTTCTTTTCAATTTTAGGCATTCGGTCAAGTAATTTTTTGAGTTTTTCACACTCGGATGGATTAATATAGATCTTTTTGCAATATTTGAAGGGAAACCTGACAGCAGTTATGCAAATAAGGGGATAAGTATTTCCATTTGCATTTTTATTTTTAAAAATTGCTACTCTCATACTACCTTCTCTATCTTCAAATTTTGGTTTTGATGGTTTAATTGGCATATATGTATATATTTGTATATAATAAATAGTTATTAAGCGTTTGTTGTCTTTTTAATATTAAATTTATTATATGTAAAGCACCTCCCTTTTACCTGTTTTGGGTGTTTTTGGTTTTGTTAATTGTTCTTCATTTTTCCTATTAAGTTGAACATCTTTCCATGTTTTGCTTAATTCGTCAGACCAACAATCTGGCAAACCATGATGAAAATGAATGAATCTTCTTTGGGCTGGATATTCGAATAGACATTCTTCTTGACTTCTTGGAGCCATCATATTTCTAACCTTATCCCAAAACCTTCCTTCCTTACTTCTTTTGTTTCTAACTCCAAAAGAGTAATCATTTGATTGTTTCCAAATAACTAAGTCTTTTAACCTATCCACATTTGTATCAGTCATAGACATATGCTGCGTAATGAAAATTAAAAATAAGTCTTTATGCCTTGCTATTGCTAACTCTTCTCCCAATGATTTATTTTCTTTTTTCATAGAATTTCTTGAGTTATACTGAATAGCTGATTCATCTATTATTCCAAAAGAACCCTTCGGAATTTGATTTATATTTTCAACTACCTTAATCCAAATGGGAAGGGCTTTTTGATTAACAAGCGTAGAAACATAAAAGATTGGTCTACCTATTTCATTATGCACTGTTTCAGCAAACATAAATGCAGTTGCTGTTTTTCCTGAGCCTCTAGCACCGACGATAAAAACAATCTTTGATTTACCTGAAATAAATATCCATGCTACCTCTCTTAATTTTGCATCATTTTGTTTTGAAAAATCTTTAATAATATGTTTTGCTTGGATTGGATTTTCAAAGAAGAACTTTTTAATCAGGTTCCAATCATGAGGTGTATAGAAGGTCTGAAGATATCTTTGAATAGTTAATCTCCTTCCTTCCAACCAATATCTAGCACTCCCAAAACTACTTCTTTTTATCACCATTAATATTCTTCCCCCCCAGTATCTAGTTGTTGTGATTTATCTTGTTTTTCGATATAAGCGTCCTTAACTCTTTTGTGATGCTCAACGCCTTTTTCAACAGCCTCAATAGTTGCGTCATATTGCTCTGTTTGTTTATTTGTTGCTTTACACTGATTCCTGTATAACCAATATAATTTTGATATTTTTGGATTATCGACTCCAAACTCTTTTTTTAATTTTGCATACACTGTTGAGTCATCCTTATCAAGTTCTTCAAGTTCTGCCAATTTTTCAATAGAATAATCGATTATCTCTAGATCATCAAACCAGCCATAATAAACAATTTTATTTCTACCCTTTAGATATTTATCATTTTCAATTCTTTCTTTTACTTCTGCCTCCAGATCATATGCCCATGTGTTTGTAGGGGCAGGTCTTGCTATTGTAACTGCTCCTTCGTCGGTAAATTGCACAGTCTCTTCTCGTAGAACTATTATCCTTTTTGCATATCTCCATTCAAAACTTCCAGCACAAAAACTATCTCCTGCAAAAATGAGAAAACCATTGACTCTTATTGGGGGTTTTGCATAAGAAAAATGTAATCCATTAGCACAGTGAAGTTGCTGTGACTCATACCTTAGACCTCCTACAAAATTATAACCTGCAATCAATGCAAGACCTATAATTGGCATCCATCTATGAGCATCTTTGATTTCATTTATTTGGCCTTCTTTTGCCCAAAGTATCCAACCAAGTATGAAAATAATCGCAACTAAAACCTTACCAGAAAATAATTTTTTTAATCTGGCCTTAGAGGATAAATCTAATTTTGAATAAATTAAAATTGCAATTAAACTAATCAAAAAAAATAAAATCCAAAAATAATGTTCTTTAAAAAAATCTATTATAGCAGACATTTTTTACTTTTTTTCTACCTCTTTTTTTAAATCATCTATTTCTTTTTGTAGTTGCATGTTTTGTTTTGATTCAATTTTTGGTCTTTTTAAAGGTGTTTGACCATAACTCCCAGAAAATCTTTCTTCTTTCTGTTGTTTGTTTAGCCAGAAAATTACTCCAACCCCCGCAAGAACGACACATCCAAAGATTATCAGAACTGTTGAATCTTTCAATCCCTCAGATTCTTTTTCATGATATAAATCACCTTGTTCTACAAATTTAGATGAAAAATTAACCATGAGTGTTTTTACTTTTTCATCTATTTGCGATGAATTGTAATAATTACTTAGATTTATTTTTTGAAATTCTGAAAGATTTTTTGCATATTCAGAAATGTTTTGTAATTGCTGTTGATATTCCGTTCGGTTAAAGAACTTTGTTTCTAATTCGGTTAAATTAATTTCATTATTTGGCTGAAAATAATAAGGATTTGAGTCTGACTCCCACCATATATCACAATCCCACTTCGTAAGATTGAATTGGTCACACATAGTCCATTTGACAAATCCGATATTAAATTGGGGTGTCTCTGCAATTACCAAACTTATACAAAATAAAAATAAGAAAAATAAAAATAATTTTTTCATTGTTCATTCCCTCCTTTCATGTTATCGATTTTTTCGTTGAAATTTTCAATACTTATTTTAATTATATTATTCCATTCTCTTTTTCTTTGTTTTTCAAGATCCTCTATAACTCTATTGATATTTTTTGGATCGCCCCATATCCTCTCAATGAATTCAGGAATATATGCCATCAACATTTCATATGCAATTTTTCCAATTTGATAATCAGAATTATGTGCAAGATTATAGAAAAACAGTTTTTCTCCATTATTAATGGATAATTGGATTTTTTCGCATCGCACTTCTTTTTTTGTTTGCATCTTATATTTTTTTGTTTTTATCCTTTATTAATTTTTCCATTTTAGAGAATGT
>CAYWQI010000014.1:0-10160 GCA_964460535.1 Candidatus Woesearchaeota archaeon | reverse complement strand
CATCTTATATTTTTTTGTTTTTATCCTTTATTAATTTTTCCATTTTAGAGAATGTCTAATCTGCGGGACTTATAGCCATTTTTATCTCCTGCGTCGCACTCGGGACTTATTTCTATCTATTTTAGGTTTGAAGTTTGAACGAGGGGCGATGAGTTGCTCAATACTTTACATCTTTCACAAGGAATATCTCTTATTAGAGTGTCCCAACTTAAATCATATTCTCTCTTTGCAAAAAATAATGAATAAGCCATACAAATATCAAAACTTGAAGCAAGTAAATATATTAAAGCAACTTCTCCTGTTCCAAGAACAAAAAATAATCCTGCAAATACTCCAACAAAAGCGATTATGATTTTATCTTTCAAAGACACCTTACTTTCTCCTTCTCTATTCTCAATGTGAAAAGCAATTCCATTGAAATACGCTTTTGGTCTTTTCCCTGTAATTTTCCAATAAGCAAAATAATGTCCTAATTCGTGAACAATTATTGCTATTCCAAACCAAATCCAATCATTCATTTTTGTAAAATCCTCACTTTTTTAATCATCCCTTTTTTACTCATCTTCTTTCTCCTCTATTATTATATTTTCAATTTGTCTTATGATTTTATTTTTGATATATTTTTGATATTTTGAGATGTCAAACTTTGTTTTACACTTTGGACATTCTATTTTTTGTTTTTTCATTGTTTTTTCTCCTTTAATTTTGATTAGGGTGCAGAAATACTCCCAAAACGCAAGATAAAGCCCTATAAGGCTTGTTTGTGTTCACTAATATGCTTTGATGCATAGGTATGAATTTTCTTCTGATTGTTTCACTGTTTCAACTTCTTTTCCATACAAATCTTCAAGAGTTTTAGCATTCAAAAATTTCAAAAGTGATGCCAAAGCACTACTCTTTGAAATTTTTTGTTTTCCATCTTCTTCATTTGTTTGAATCCATGTTGAAACTACTTGGACTTTTTCATTTTTAATTAATTTTATCTTCGTCATTGAAATCAGGTCGTCCATATCAGGATGTTTGCAATTTATTTCTGCAAGAGGGGTTTTCATTTCTTTACCGTCGTTTGTCTTATCTTTGATTGTGATATTCACAATCTTGACTTTCGCAGGTTTCAATATTTCCCTATCTTTTTCACCTATTTCTAATTTCAGTAGATTTTTTTGTTCTTCCATTTTTTACCTCCTTGTTTAATTTAGATTGTTTTTCCTCCTAAGTGTTTTTTAAAATTCATAATTTCAAATCCTACAACTTCCCCTTTTTTATTTAGATCTAAAAATAATTCTCCATTAAATAATTCTATTGAACTTTTTACTTTTCCATAATTAACAAAAAGAGTATCAAATTCTCTATCATAATCTTTTACTATGTTCTCTTTTGTTTCAAATCTTACATAGGTTTTAGATACTCCTATATTTTTTACATTTTTTCTTGGTTTTTTATTTATCATACCTTAACCTCAAATTTCGTTTAAATTTTATCGTGGTAGCAACAGAGTTTTTGTACGAGACTTCCTTATCTTGACTTCCAAGCCGTACTTGACCTTGCCGACAAAAGCCGACAACACTTTTTCGGGAAGTCTCCTTTATTTTCTCTGTTGCTTATGATTTTTAGTTTTGCTTGAAGATTATTGTGTTTGATTTTCATTTTCTTTCCCCACATTGACATTCTTTTGCAAATTTCTTTGATTCTTCTGCAAAGTATTTCGACCTTTCTGCACAGTCTTTCGACCATTCTGCATAGCATTCCGACCATTTTGCAAAGTGTTCCGACCATTCTGCATAGCATTCCGACCTTTCTGCACATTCCTTACATTTGTGTTTTATTTTCATTCTTTTTTCTTCTTTTTTTTAATTTGAATAATTTGTTTTCCTGAAAATAACAAGTTTGAAAGTGAGGGCAATCTAAGGGTCTACATTTTGGAAGTTTCTTTTGCCTTACCCCTGATTCTCTCTTTCTCGTGCATCTACCGAGGTCATCTCGGAATTTGTATTTTACAATTTTATACATCATTAGTTTCAAAATTTAGTTCGGATTCTTCATCTTCAATTTCATATATTGTTTTTCCATTTCCCAAGCATTTCAAAAATTCTTTATCTCGATCCATTTACTACTTCCTCTGCCATAATTGTTTTTTTAAGTATTATGTCGGTTGTACATTCACAAGCAGTATAAGAGGCAGGGGTTACAAAAAGAGTGTTCAAAAGAGGTGAATCTTTATCGTTTGGTTTAACCCCTGCCTTTGAAATTTGTAAAGAATATAACTTTCTCCATAATGCTTGTGCTGGTGTTTCTTTACATGAATTAATAATTTGTTGTGCTTTCATTTGATGCCTCTTTTATTTTTGATAGTATTTTTTTAATTTTTTCAAATGTTTCATCATAGGTTTTGCAATTCATTGCATACTTCCATTTTGCCAAAGTATTTCTACTTTTTTCTGATATTGTTATGTTTGTTTTGTTTTCCATCTTCTTCATTTGTTTTTCCTCAAAAAGAGGAAAGGAACAAAACACGAAGTCCTGTTCCTCTCTCAATATTTCTATTGAGTATTATTTTTGATAATTGTCCAATTTCCTTCACAATCCTCCCATACAGTATATTCTTCTCCCTCTATTTCTATCGGGTAGAGGGTTTCTTCATTTCCGTTATGTCCGATAGAATTCCATATATCGAACTCTTGGGAAAATTCTTCAAAATCTTTCCCTTGTTTTGCTTCGTCGTCTTCGTCAAGCCAGTCAAACCAATCAGACAAAGCTTCTCTTTCGGAGATTACTTTTCCGTCGAACTTACGAAAATCCAAAAGTTCTTCATCTTCTATATAGGGATTTGTGTGGCTTTTCATCACTTCTCTATATGCTTTCTTTTGCATTTCTGTTACTCCGATGCTCTCGGTTGTTGTCTTTCCAACAGTCTGTGTTTTGTTTTCCATGATTATCTTAATGAATGGTAGTATTTAAACCTTTCGGTTTTTAATGGTTTTAATGGTTTTCACACAGTGTTTAATTTTAAAGTAGTAAAAAAAACCCGTTACTACTCCAAAGTTCTTGTTATGAGCCCTTTTTTTAGAACCGACGATAAAAATAAAAAATAACAGGTTTAACAGGTTAAACAGGTCAACCCCACTCAGCTCCCTATGTAAGACCTAAGTGAACTTACCTGTTATTCTTGTTTAACCTGTTATTTCACTGAATAATTTTGCCTAAAAAATCCTAAAAAATCCTAAAAAATCCTAAAAAATTACTTCCATTTCAAACCAATCCAAGCTCTCCAAACCTTATTCTCACCCCTTATCCCAGCATCAACTTGTTTTTGATCAATTCCTAATTCTTTCATTTTCTTGCCAATTGCGACATCTGAAATCTCCCTGAACCGATTTTCCTTACACCATTGATTCAGTTTCTTTGAAAATTCCCATTTAAAAATATGTTCTGAAAAATTTTCTGTTGTATATTCTTTCAAAAACTTTTCTAATGGATTACTTTTATCTTCATATTTTTTCATTCTTTCTTCAATGCTTCCCTCATTATGAAACTCTCTGTTTTTACATAAATTATGTAAAATTTCTATTAATTGTAATGCCAAATTTGAATATTCCTCTGTTGGAATTTCTGAAAGTATATCTTTTTTCTCTGTGAATTGGTTTGGAAAATCAATAATTACCCATCTTCTATAAAAACCAAGAGTTTTATCATTTGTTGTCGGTAGATTATTGGTTGCTATCAAAATTTTAGCATAATTTTTATCTTCAAATGGATTTTTATTCTTATACTCAAATCCGATTAAATCATTTCCTGATAATTTTTTCAATAAAGAAGTCTTTTTTAATTCTGAAAAATCTGTCTCTCCCATCTGACAAACAAGTTTTTTATACAATCTCGTAACTTCAAACCTACTATTCATAAGTGTGTTTAATTCTGTTGAGCAACAATTATCATCACCGATAAAATCCCTTAAAAAATTCAAAAAACAAGACTTCCCATTCATTCCAGCCCCAATAAAACAAAAAATTCTACTCATTGGATAATCCCTGATTAAACAATATGCAATTATTTCTTTAAGGGTCAAAACATATTCCTTTCCCACCCAATCTTCGAATATTCTATCAATATTTGGTGTTTCAGTTTCTCTTTTGCTTAATTTATGGGGAATGGGATTTGTTAAAAAATATTCAGAAGTTGCGTTAAATCTTTCTCCTGTTTCAATATCTATAATTTCATTATCAAATTGTAACCATGATTTTGGGGCCTCTTTTGGTTTGTTTTGTCTTGCAACTTGCTTTAACGCCTGCAATATTTCATTTCTTTCTTTTGAATTGATTGTATTTGCAGGGCTTGAAAAAGTTATACTATTCATTAGATCAACTTCATCGATTAATTCCCATTTCTTTTTCCCTGTATGAAATCTCCACCAGAGCCCAGAATTATCAAAATACAAAGGGATTTTTTTGATAAATTGTTCTGCAAGGTTAATTTTATCCGTATAAGCAGTTATTATTTTTTCAGCTTTTTCTTTTTCAGCAATCTTATCCAAAACTTCAAAAACCTCTTTTTTTATTTCTGGTTTAGATTTTTCATACCTTCTGAAAAGTTTATTGATAAGTTTTTTATCCATCTCCCCACACCTCTTTTTCAAGTTTCCATTCCTCCCTTTCTCTTCTCCACTCATCTATTTCATTTGGATAAGACCATCCATCAGGATTTTCCATCTCCAACCCCCTTAATCTCAACTAAAAATTTATACGAATAAACAACATCACCGTCGTAAATTTCACTAAAAGAAAAACCATCATCATAGATTTCTTTTACAAAGCCAGATTTAAAAGTTGCTCTAGAAGAAGCAGGATATTGAAAAATAAGTTTTACCTTTTCTTTTTTTTGTTTCGCTTCATCAAGTCTTTTTCGCATCGCTTCCATCTTAAAAATAACTAATTATAATTCATTTATATAATTTTTGTGTTCATTTGAAAATTATAAAAAACCTACAAAAAGCCCCTAAAAAAAGCCTATTTAAGTATTTCCTTATGGAAATAAAAAAGATTTATAAAGATATATATCTATTGAAAAATAAAGGGGTATAGAGAAACCAAATGAAACCAAAAAATATAACAGAAAAACAGCTTTTGGGATTAATTCAAAAATTTGAAGGAATAAATATATATCAACTATGGAAATTAACAACAAAAAAATATAACTCTCATATTTCTTATTCTAATATTTGGTCAAAAGTAAAGGAACTGAAAAGAGCTAACATAATAATATTAGTGAGAATTTTTGACGAAAGAACTAAAATGAAAATTTTTGTAAAATGAGAATGTGGATGCTTCCTCCTGAGATGATGTGCATTAAACATATAGTTGGAGAGCATGGAGAGATTCATAAACATAGACATAATTTTGTAAAAAAACATTCAATAAAGGGCAGGATATATCCAGTTGTTCAAATAGAACCAAAAAGCATGAAAAAAAGACATGATGAATTAGTGAAGCATCTGAAAAATCATAAAAGTCCTTATGAGATGCCAGATCTTAGCCATCTGCCAAAAGGAATACGAGAAGCAAAAGTAAATAAAAATATTTCAATCAAAGATCTTATGTCCCGTTGTCCTGAATGTTCAAAAAAAATCAAAAAATATTTATCTGAACCCCACAAAAAATGAGAAAAAGAAAGGTGACTTATATAAAGTTATTAGACTATTTAAGTTTAACTGATATGTAACTACTACCCTCATACTACATTCATACTCCTTAAGCTTAAATATCCATAATCCTTACAAAAAATATGGTTTATTCAAAAAATCTGAAAGGAGGCGAAAATTAAAAATGCCATTTCTTGGATTTATAACAGCAGGAGTCGGAGCAGTACTTTTAATCATAGGAGTATTGGCTTTATTTTCTGCAAGGATCAGAACATTTCTTCGAGGGATACCAGTAGCGAATAAAATTTTTAGTCCTATGACTTGGGCAGTTGTTTTTATTGTTGTTGGTTTTCTGGCTGGGGGTGTTGGCGTTGTTTCTAATTATGTTGGAGTTGGAGATATTTCCCTAACTTCAGAAGAAGCACAGACTACATCTATTGGAGGCTTGGATTTAAAAGTTCACGATGGTCTAGCAAACACAACAGCGACTGAAGATTATTACAACGATGACGAAACTGAATTGACTTTTTATTCGGCAGATGCAAATATTGCAGATGGAGAAGAATATAAATGGAACATAACAGCTGAAAGAAAAGAAGCATCAGAAGCTGGTGTTATTCTTGTTTCATGTAATATTCCAGATAAAGAAATTTCAGGTATAACAGCGAATAATCTTGCAGAAAAAACAGGAGGACAAGTTGATCTAGACATTAACGACGGTGGAAAACACTCTGATGATAACACTGTATATAGGAGATTTGCATTATCGGAAGGAACTATTAGTCAAGAGATAGAAGTAGCTTTTGACCAAGAGGAAACATATCATGACGGTATGACTGACCTTGACGATTATGTAGATATCACATGTACTGTCTCAGAAGAAGGAACATCAATTTCAAGTTCTGTTAGAACAAGAGTTTATACTGACGGATAAATTCTTGTTTAATTTTATTTTTTTATTTTTTTATTAAATTTCAGATTAGGAATAGTTAAAACTCAAAAAAAACATAAGATGACAAATGGCGAAAAAAAACTCAGTATTGAAAACATTATCCAGATTATCTCTGGGGATAGTTCTTATACTAGTCTGGGGCTTCTTTTGGATAAGGGCAGACATATTATTTCCAGTGAACACAGATGTATGGAGGTTCACATATATATTGACTTTTCTCGGGCTTGTGGGGTTTGTATTTGCATGGGACACCATAGGACCATCCCAAACAGAAAGAGCATTGTTTCGTGTAAGTTTCTTGAAGGCTTTTCCAAAATTAATATTCTTCTCGATTATTACATTAGTAATATTATTTTTGGCTGGTTTAACAATACGAGGCTCTTCCTTCATAACAATCTCTCAGGCAATATCAAATGTGGGAGTATCGGTAATATTAGTCCACCTTTTTCTTGTAGCAACAGCAGAAGAACTAGTTTTCAGAGGATGGCTCCCAGAAAGATTAAAAGAGAATCAAATTTCATCAAAATTAATTCCAATAATAACAGCAGTAATTTTTGCCTTATTTCATACCCTCCTAGGGAAATCATTTTTGACGCTTTTAACATATATCCCCCTAGGTCTAATATTTTATCAAATAAAAATAAAATACAGTCCAAAAACAAACATGGCAAACATCGGGGTTCATTTTGCGTGGAACTTATTTGTGCTGGGGTTCTTATAAAATGAAATATAATTTTTTGCTTGTTGCAATAGCACTTCTATTCATTTTGGTTACTTTTGGCGATTTAGGTTCAATAATTGGAAATATAGAAATATATGAAGATACGGAAAAGATTAAATATCAATATGCTGGAAATGCTCCTCATCCATATCAATCTGAGCGTTTAGCTAGACCTGAATTATCAACCAGAAAGTCTTGTCAATTTGCAGATATCAGATTAATCGAGGCAGGTTTGATAGAAAACAAAAAAAGTTTTCCAAAATCTAAACAAATTGGAGATTATGAATTTATAGTTACTGATGTTAAAGACATAGTAAGAGAAGATAATAGAAATAGGTGTGCAGGAATTTCATATAATGTAGAAGTTAGGAAATCAGGCTCAACTATTGATAAAATTGAAATTCCATCTGTTGTTGAAGAATGTTTCGATTTAAAAAATATTGAAACAGAGATAACAAGGCAATATGGAAATATAGAGGCAACTTTTGGATGGAGACAAATTTCTTATTATGATTCGACTTGTGGAAGATTTCCCTTTATCATAAATAGATATGAGATTAAAGAAACTCAGGAAGAAGAAAATCAAGAACCAATAGAAGAACCAATAGATGAAAATGAAACAGTTGAAGAACTATCTATATTCCAAAAAATAAATTTATGGTTTCAAAATCTGTTTGATTCCTTGTTTGGGTGGTTACCATGAATAAAAAAGCAGTAGCTCCTTTATTCATTTTTGCAATTCTTGGTTTAGTTGGAGCAATAGCATTAGGTGTTGTTTCTGTCGGAGACATTACGGGCTCAGGTTCTTATATTCAAAGACCTGTTTTTTATTATGACAAATGTGAGCAGGTTTCCAGTTTAAGATATTCTTCAACAAACACCTTTAACGATAACTGGGCAGTTAAGCCATCTGTTTCTGACCAATATTCGGTTATTGTTAAACAGCCTTCTTCTTTGGGCATACGAAGTGTAGGTAGGCTCACATATTCGGTTTGTAATTCAAGATTAGAAACTGATGATAATTGTAGGATTTTTAAAAGTGAAGTTGATGTAAGAAGTGAAAATTTTAATTATCAAATTAACAATGTTAGGAATAATGAATATGTTCATCTTCTTTACGAAAAATCTAGTTTTGTTTCCTATACACTTGAAAATGCAAAATATCAGATAGCATGGCAACCTTACGGAATCAGACAATACAATATTTTATCTGGGAGTTCAAAACAAATTAATCCTAATTCTTGTACTTATCCGTCTAATCCTGATGACACTATTTTAAGTTCAGATTCTGGGAAAATAAGAAATAGAAAACCAGAAGGCAGAGTTACAAATGAAAGAACACTCCAACCTAATGAAGTTAGATGGTATGTTGCAGGTTATTTAACATCTGCTGAGCCTTCATTTAGATTAAGATATAAAGGTGTTGACGCTTGGTGTAGGCAAACAGGTTCAAACGCAGAAATTTATAGAATAAATGAAATTCGGACAACAGGGGGAACATATAAGATTGCATCTCCTGACTGGTCAGACTTTTTGGGAAGTGAAACTTGTTGTCCGAATAATGTTAAGGGAGATAGGGTTTGTAATGATAATTTTGAATATGAACAAATTAGGGGAAGTGAGTGTGGGGCTTTTAGATCTTGTGGTTCTTCAGATTATGTTCCAAAAGACTCTGGTACATTAGTAAGGTATTATTGCGATAATGGTTTCTGTAAGGAAGAAACTAAGGAAGTAGAGTGTACTTCAGATTTTGATTGTTCAGACAGTAACGAGGTTTGTGATTTAAACACATATACTTGTGAAAGAGCAAATGTTAATTTAGATGGGGATGAAATAGAAACAATCCCTGATTCAGAGCAGGAATGTATTGAAGCTGGAGGAACATGGAAAACAGTCCAAACAGAAGATTCATCTTTTTTGAATTTTTTAGGTTTTGGAGAGCCTGATATAATTACAGAAGAATATTGTGAATTTTATGATGGTATTAATTGGGTATTATGGATTTTAATTGTTGTAGGTGCTTTATTGTTCTTTTTATTCAGAAATCAGGTTTGGGCAGTTGTAAGATCTGTTTGGAATACTACAATAGGTAGATTGGGGGTAAGAATATGAAAAACAAAAAAGGTTTCATCTTAGGTATTGTATGGGCTGTTATGATTATGATTATATTAGGTTTGCTTATATGGTTTGGGTTTCGTATTTCTGAGGGATTATCTACTTTTTTTAATTTTCTAAAAGTTTGGTGGTGGGCAATTGCCCTATCATTTTTAACTTTCACTTTTCGAGAACAAATTAAGGCGATATTGAATACAATTTTAAGAAAATTGGGAGTGAGTATATGATGGTAGGAATAACAGCAAAAGAAATAAAGATTTTGTTTTTAGTTATTATATTTGGAATCGCTAATTGGTTTGTTATGGCAGGAGTTAGGGATTGGTTTATCTCTAATTTTCCAAATGTCTCGACTGTTTTAGTTGGATTTATTGTAATATTTATTTTGATATTTTTATATAAATTTAGGGGGGCATTACCGTTTAAAATTTAGGAGTGAAAATGATATCAGAGATAGGAGTAGTTTTTCTTTTGATTATAGAGGATGTTTTTGTTTATTGGGCAGGATCAAAAGGAATATCAAAAGCACTAGTTATCTTAGCTGTTGTTTTATTTTTTATCTTCAGAGCAAAAATTTTAAATATATTCAAAATATTGTTAAAGGGGATAGGATTATGAAAAAAATATTATTAGCAACATTCTTAGCATTATTCTTAATTGGATTAGTTTCTGGTATTGATGTAGATAATGTTTCATTTAATAATTTTACAAAATCAAACATTACATATAAAAATGGACAT
>CAYWQI010000013.1:0-16552 GCA_964460535.1 Candidatus Woesearchaeota archaeon | reverse complement strand
TTAATTGACTCTTTGAGGTAGAACTACTATTTATAATTATTTTTTAGACACGCTCCTTTTTATGTATGTTTTGAAAATTAAATTTAAAAAATAAGAAAAGTATCTGGTAACACTAAATACAAAAATAAAACTAAATATTTTCTCAGAAAAAGATTAATTATAAAAATTTTCAGAGCTTAAATATAGCAAGTTATAGAGATATTTTTAATAATAATGGATTTAAAGGCACAATTATCCAAAAGAACTTTTGAAGTATTAATTAAAATTTCTTATTATTTATTAAAATATAGTTATTAAAAATTATAAAAGAGAATATAAATTTATTGCCAGATACTAAGAAAATAATTATTAATAAATATTCTTTATCTACTAAAACCAATTAATAAACCTTCAATAATTGCAGCAATTAATAACAAAGGAAAAATAATAAATATAAAAACTTTCAAACTTTGAATAAGATTTTGTTTTAAACTTTTTATCCTTATGTTTAGAAATAAAAATATTAACATAAGAATTGATAATCCAAGACTTGCAAGCATTGCATTAAAAGCATAAAGAGAAGTAATTATAAGAAATAATAAAATAAAAGGAATTGTCAAAACAATTTTATGCAATCTCTTGTTTGTTTTGAAATATTCTTGTATAAATTTATCTCCTATTTTTATTCCAAGTCCAAATGAAATAAAAATTGCAGGAAGTTCAAAAATTCCATGAGGAAATAGTCTCCATAAATCAAACAAACTTCCTTCTGCAGACATTATCACTTGCCCTATAACAAAGCCTATGAAATATCCATTAAAAATTGAGTAAAAAATAGGAAGAATTCCAAGGTATATTCCTGAAATCATTCCCATAAACGAAGCTTGAAGATTATTTAAAAAGATGAATCCTGTTAATTCATTAGTTGACATTCCTAGTGTTTTATCATATAATTCTTCTAATATTTTAATCAAAGCATTAAATAAACTCTCTGAAGGTTGTAGAAATATTCCAATAAAAATAAATAAAACAAAAATTCCTATAACTGAATAAATAAAATTTCTTGATTCTTTTATAAATTCCCAACTTTTTGAATATTGTTCTTTAAGACCTGGCTTTTTCCTTGTTGTTTTTTTCTTAAAGGTTTCTTTATTCTTCTTGTTGGAAATCTTTTTTTTAGATTTTTTTAGAGTTTTTTTTATTGGATTTTTCTTTTTTAATTTCTTGTTTTTTTCTTTTTTCTCTTTATTTTTCTTGTTTTTTTTATTCATTTTAATATTCACTATATAAATAACTTAATTCTCTTGTTTTTCTTGGAAATTTTTGTTTTAAGTAATATCCGTAAATCAAACCTGCAACAAGACCTCCAATGTGGGCTGAATTTCCAATTGGCAAATCAACAACAAGGTCAATTAATACTAAAGGAATGATTGCAATTATTGGAAGCATCCACATAGAAAGTTTGATTGGAACTGCAAATTTTTGAAATTGTGTTCCAAATGAAAACATTGCAAATATCATTAAGATTATAAGGATGTTTATTGTGCTTAAAAAAAGATCTATAAATTCAGAAGGAATTATAGGCATTAAAATAAATTGTAAGATTAATAAAATCAAAGGACCTGCAATTAAATAAATCTTACTCTTAGGAACTAAAAAAGCTAAAACACCTAATAAACCAAAAATAGCTCCAGATGCACCAACAGCTGGCACACTTAGATTATCAAAGATTAATCCTGATAATACAAAAAACAAACTACCGAGAATTCCAGAAACAAAATAAATTTTAAGAAATCTTTTACTGCCAATTATTTTTTCTAAAAAACTTCCAACAAAAAACAAGGAGAACATATTAGCAAATAAGTGAAAAAATCCTCCATGAAAAAACATGCTTGTTACAAAAGTCCATAAACTTTTTCCTTGAAGTATTAAAGAAGGTTTGATAGCTAAATAATTTTCAAAAAAAGTTGTATTTACTGTTGAACTAAGGATAAATAAAATAACATTAGTAATAATAAGAATAAGAGTAATGCTCATTCCTCCAATAAATCCGAGATTTCTTCTCTGAGTTTTTAATTGATATCCTGCCATTTACTTCTTTTTTGCTTTCTTTTTTGTTTTTTTATTTGGTTTTTTCTTAATATTTTTTTTCTTTATTTTCTTCTTGATTTTTTTAGAAGATTTCTTTTTTGTTGGTTTTTTCTTAGAAGTCTTCTTTTTAGTTTTCTTTTTTGTTTTTTTCTTTGTTTTTTTAGGAGTTTTCTTTTTAGATTTTTTTGAAGTTTGTTTACTTAAATTTTTCTGTTTTAATCTCTTGTTTTTTTCTCTTTTTTCTTTCTTTTTCTTTGCTTTTTCCTCTGCTTCTATTTTTAATTCCTTGGATTTCTTTTTTTCTGCTTTTGATTTTTCATTTTCTAATTCTTTTTCTAGTTCTTCTAGTTCTTGATTTATTTTATCATGTTGTCTTTTTAATCCTTTTAGAACTTTGGTATTATCTTTTAATTTAAAAATATCTCCGCACTCATCACAAGTAAAATTAAGAAGCAATGCATTTTCTTCATTGTATTCAAGTTCGCATCTTTTGCAAACATAAAATTTCTCTGTTTCCCTGCTTTTAATTTGGTTTTCAAATTTTTCTTTTCTATCTAATAAATAAAATTTTAAAGATTCAAGAGTCTTTATAATATCCAGTCTCCAGAAGTAAGTATACCATCCCTTTTTTTTATCTTTTTTTCTCATTGAAATAACAATTCCTTTGTCTGCAAGGCGATATAAAAGATTTCTAGTTTGATTAATAGTTATTTCAAGTTTTTTAGCAATTATAAATTCATTAACTGGTTTTTTTGAATTAAGAATTAATGCAAGTTCCTCGTTTTGTTTTCCCAGTATATTTCCTACAGCTTGTTTTAAAAAATCTTCTAGCATTGATATTTAATAAAAATTTTAAATTAAAAACTTTTCCCTAATTTTATTTTACTTACAAAAAAACAAAGGTTTTTAAACCTATAGTTTTTTATATATATGTTTCATTAAATATATTAAAAGATATATAATAAATCATACAATGGGATTATTTAATAAAAAAGAGGATAAGAAAGGCAAAAGTAAATCTGGTATTGGTAAAAAAGCAAGTCAAAATTATGGTTCTAATGAACCTCCAAAACTTCCTGAATTACCAGAACTTCCCCATACACCATCACATTATGATTCAATAAAAGATTCAAAAAAAAGAACTCCAGAAAATATTTCTCAGCTTCCAAGTTTGCCTTCAAGTTCATTTGGAAATAAATTTTCACAGAACACTATTAAAGATGCTGTTAATGGTAAAAAAGAGATGGAAGAAGAGTCATTTGATGATGAATTTCCTGAACAAGAAATAAAAAGCTCTTTTCCTCGAAATTCAACTGTTTCACAAGAAAAAGTTCCTAAAGAATTTCAAGGAGCAGCAAAAAGAGTAAAAGAAGCAGAACCTGTTTTTATAAGAATTGATAAATTTCAAGATTCCCTTGATTTAATTGAAAAAACAAAAAAGAAAGTTGTTGATATGGAAAAAGACCTAAAAGACATAAAAGAATTAAGACAAAAAGAAGAAAAAGAAATTCAAGAATGGGAATCTGAAATACAAGAAGCAAAAGATAATATTGAAAAAGTTAATGAAAAAATATTTTCAAAGATTGAATAAAATGGTATCTAAAAAAAAGAGTTCTTCAAAAAGATTGAATAAAAAGACATCTAAAAAAAAAGGTTCTTCAAAAAAAGACCTTGCATATATAAAAATTGAATTTGATGAAGAATTTGAAGGTAAAAAAAGGGTTCTGGAAAGTCAAGCAGGTTTATTAAAATCTAAAAAATCAGTTAAAAATTATCTGGCATTAAGAAAAGCTGAATTAAAAAGTAAATTAAGATTAAAAAAAGATTTAAAAGAATTTAAAAAATATCTTAATGATCTTACTGGAGCACTTCCAAATCCAGAAGTTCCGAGATTTGTCAAAGAACATGAAGAAAAAAGTTCTCCAAGAACAACAGATAAAGAAATTATAGTCAAGAAACCCAAATCAAATAAAATTGAACAAGAACTTGAAGATATTCAGAGAAAATTAAAAGAAATGGAAATTAGATAATTCTTGCAAAATCTTAAAAACCCTTTATTCTTTTAGAGTTTATGAATACAAGAATAACTAGAAAACAATTAATTAAAAAGTATGTTAATTATTTTATCTCTAATCCAGAATTTCCTCACAAAGAAATACCTAATTCTTCTTTAGTTCCAAATCTTGAAGCTTATGATACTGGTGTTCTTTTTACTACAGCAGGAATGCATCCTCTTGTGGCTTTTCTTTTAGGTGAAAAACATGCTCAAGGTAAAAGATTGGTTAATATTCAAAAATGTATCAGAACAGGAGATATTGAAGAGGTTGGAGATACAACTCATCATACTTTTTTTGAAATGCTTGGTAACTGGTCTTTAGGAGATTATTTTAAAAAAGAAGCAATTAAAATGTCTTTTGGTTTTTTAACAAAAGAACTAGAGATTCCTAAAGAAAGACTTGCAGTAACTTGTTTTAAAGGAGATGAAAAAAATAAAATTCCTAAGGATACAGAATCTGCTGAGATATGGAAATCTCTTGGAATTCCAAAACAAAGAATTGCATATACTAAAAAAGATAATTGGTGGGGTCCTGCTGGTTCAACTGGTCCGTGTGGCCCGGATACAGAAATGTTTTATTGGAAACCTAATCCTGAAAAACAAGCTATTCCAGAAAAATTTAATCCAGATGATGAGAGATGGGTTGAAATATGGAATGATGTTTTAATGCAATATAATAAAAATTCTCAAGGGAATTTTGAAGAAGCAAAACAAAAAAATATTGATACAGGAATGGGATTAGAAAGGACTATTGCTGTTTTAAATGATTTAGAAGACAATTATCTTTCTGAAGTCTGGAAACCAATTATTGAAAAGATTGAAGAAATTTCAGGAAAAGATTATAATAATGAAGCAAACAAAAAACCTATGAGAATAATTGCAGACCATATCAAGGCTGCTGTGATGATAATTGCTGAAGATATAACCCCAAGCAACACAGAACAAGGTTATGTTCTTAGAAGATTAATTAGAAGAGCTGTTAGATATGGAAGAGATTTTGAAATGCAAGACAAGTTAATTGAAATTGCAAAACCAATTTTTGAAATTTATAAAGATTATTCTTCATTAATCAAGAATAAGGAAAAAATCTTAAATGAAATTAAAAAAGAGCAAGACAATTTTTTGAAAAAAATTGAAGACGGTGAAAAGATTTTAAAAAAATTTATTGATTCTGGTAAAAAAGAAATTGATAAAGAAACTTCTTTTTTATTATATCAAAGTTATGGATTTCCCTTGGAATTAACAAAAGAAATAGCAAAAGAAAGAGGAATAAAAGTTGATGAACCAGGATTTTATAAAGAATTAAAAAAACATCAAGAACTTTCAAGAACAGCCTCAGCAGGAAAATTCAAATCAGGACTTGCAGATAATTCTGAACAAACAACAAAACTTCATACTGCAACACATTTGTTAAATCAAGCATTAAGAGAAGTTCTAAAAAACAAGGAAATATATCAAAAAGGTTCAAATATAAATCCAGAAAGATTAAGATTTGATTTTAATTTTCCTAGGAAATTAACAGATGAAGAAAAACAAGATATTGAAAATTGGATTAATGACAAGATAAAACAAGAACTTCCAATTAATGTAAAAGAAATGTCATTAACTGAAGCAAAGGATTTTGGTGCTCAAGGAATTTTTGAAGATAAATATCAGAATATGAATAAAATCAAGGTTTATTTTATAGGTCCTGATAAAAAAGGAAATTATGTTTCAAAAGAAATATGTTCTGGACCTCATGTTAAAAACACCAAGGAATTAGGAAAATTCAAAATTAAAAAAGAAGAATCTTCTTCTTCTGGTGTGAGAAGAATTAAAGGTGTTTTGGAATAAATGGAAAACAAAGAATTAAATAAAATTGTGAATTTTTTATTTGAAGTTGGAACAATGAAAAAACTTCCTCGTATGCACCAACAAGCATTATTGTCTCAGGATTTATCTGATAATATTGCAACGCATTCTTATAGAGTTTCTATAATAGCATGGTTCTTGGCTAAAATGGAGGATACAGACCCTTACAAAACAACTCTAATGGCGCTTTTTCATGATTTAGATGAAACAAGAAGTGGAGACCATAATTATATTCACAAAAAATATGTTAAAATTTTTGAAAAAGAAATTTTAAAAGACCAATTAGAAAATTTACCTTTTAATGATTTAATTAAAACAAGTTTAGAATATGAAAACAGGCAATCTAAAGAAGCAATAGTTGCCAAAGATGCTGATTTAATTGACCAAATAATTTTATTAAAAGAATATTCACATCAAGGAAATAAAGAAGCAGACATTTGGTTACATGCAAAAGGAAAAGAAACACAAAATATTCAAATTAAAAATCTTAAAACTGAATCAGGAAAAAAACTTGGAAAAGCAATACTAGAAGGAAATGTTTCAGAATGGTGGGAAAATATTTGGACTCCAAACAGAAGGGAAAATTAAATGAACATATTAAACTAAATAATTCAAGGAGGAAAAAACAATGACAGAAGAAAATTGTATATTTGCAAAATGTCCAAAATGTGACAAAGGGTATTTGCTTCCTTTTTCATTCAAAAATGATGTGTTTGAAAAATGGAAATGTTCAAATCCTGATTGTGATTTTGAAGTTAGAAAAAGAGAGTAATTTTTTAATTTAATTTTTTTATTATTGAGAAATATTTCTGTAACTAGTTATTCTTAAGATTTAAGAATTTTCATAATTAGTAATCTTTGATATTATCTTTATTTTTCACCTTTTAAACTCAAAGCATGTTGAGGGCAAATTTCCATGCAACAAAAACATCTTATGCATTTTCTTTTATCAACTTCAGGATAAGGATTTAGAGTTATTGCTCCTTTTGGACATTTACTTGCACAAATTCCACATTTTACACATTTATCTTTATCAACTATAATTGGTTTTGGTTTAAATCTTTCTTTAAATTTTTTACTTAATTTATCACTTACATAGGGTTTTTTAAATTTCAGATGAGGAATTTTCTTTAAGCCTTTTATTTGAAATTTCTTATTACCAAGTTTTCTTTTAAGACCTTCTTTATTTGTAAGAATTGTTTTAGAAGAATAACCTATTACCTTGCTTGCTGTTATATCTAGATGCAAGGCATTTTTAGAACATAAAACAAGATTTGATTTTCTTGGATTTCCAGAAACAGGGCCTTTTCCTTCCATTCCTATAATTCCATCCATTATATTTAAAATTGTTTTTTGTTCAAAATTTTGATAAATATCAACGAGTAATTTAGAAAAATCTCTATGGTTTTTTGCTTTTGTGTGATATTTTTGTTTTAAACCTCCAGGAATCATTCCATAAAAATTCTTAATTCCTCCTGTAATTCTCATTAAAGAATGGGTTTTTAATTTTGGAAGATTAATTATATAATCTATTTCATTAAGAGTTTTGGAAATAGGGAATTCTTTTAAAAACTTGTTTTTTGAATTTTTTATATTAACTAATTTATCTTGTTCAAATACAATTAATTTAGCAGAATATTTTTTAGCAACTTTATCAATACCTGTTTTCTTGAAAAACTCATCAGTATCCATAAAACTTGATTCTCCAATATAAATCTTGCATTTATTTTTTTTAAGTATCTTACATACAGACTCGAGAATTTGTGGTTGTGTGAATGTTGCCTTGGGATTTTTTACATTTGCAGTAACAATATTTGGTTTAAGAAGTATTTTTTTATTTTTAGGAATTTCAAAATTCAATAATTTTAATGATTTAGAAATAGCTTTATCTACTTCATTTTGTTTATATGAATTACATTTTACTAAACTAACTACATCTCTTTTTTTATTTGACTTTTTTTGCATCTTTAATTAATAAGATTTAGGAGTTTTTAAATTTATTATTTTATTGTAACTAGTAATCCTTATTATAAAAATAAAAATTCCAAATACAGAATATTTAACTCAATATAATCAATAAAACTCAAGACATTTCTTGAAAAAAATTAATAGTAAAAACCTTCAAAGATTAAATAAAATAATTTATTAGTATATTTTTTCATAAATAATTAAAAAGACACATATATCAAAGAAAATTTCTTGTTACTTATTAAATTTCCAAATCTTTACATTTGTATTGAGGGTCTTTAATCTTACTTCAGTAAATTAGATTTAAATTTTATTTATACCGAGGAAGCAAAGGTTTATAAAAGAAATCTATCTTGGAAATTTATAAAATGGCGAATGTATTAGACATGCAAGACATAAGATACCTTAATCTATTTGGTAAAATAACCAGAGTAGATACTATGAATTTGATTAAATATAATGAACATCTTGTTTTTGGAGTTCCAAAAAATCAATTATCAAAAGCAATTGGTGAAAAAGGAAAAAATGTAAAACATCTTAAAAATTTATTAAAAAAAAGATTAAAGATTGTTGCTCTTCCTAAAAATATTGAAGATTGTGAAAGATTTTTCAGGGACATAATAAATCCTACAGAATTTGTTGAAATGAAAATAGAGGATGATAAGATAATTATAAATGCAGGAAGTAATAACAAGGCAGCATTGTTAGGAAGAAATAAAAGAAGACTTTTAGAATTACAAAAAATAGCTAAAGATTATTTTAAAAAAGATTTGAAAATTGTTTAACCAACAACTTTTTAAAGCAAAAATCTTACAAATAAATATTCTAAATAGGTTTTAGAAATCAAAAATGGGATTAAACAACGCACATAAATTAATAAAAAACAGAAGAAAGGCAAGATGGCAAGATAGGAAATATAAAGTGAAAACTCTAGGACTTTTTAAAAAATCAGACCCTCTTGATGGAACAAATCAAGCAAAAGGAATTGTTCTTAGTAAATTTCAAAAAGAAGCAAAACAACCAAACTCAGCTATGAGAAAATGTTGCAGGGTTCAACTTACAAAAAATGGAAAACAAGTATCAACATTTATTCCTGGAAATCTTGCTCAAAAATTTGTAGATGAACATGATGAAGTTTTAATTCAAAGAATTGGTGGAAAACAAGGACGTTCAAAAGGAGATATTCCTGGTATTAGATTTGAAGTAATTAAAGTAAATGACCAACCACTTGCAAGGCTTGTTAGTGGTAAGATTGAAAAAGGTAGAAGATAATGCCATACATAGGAAAATACAGAGAATCAAGAGGAAGTTTACTTGATATTGAAAATATTGGATATGATTATATGGTTCAAGGATTAAAAAGTATTAAAGAAAGAGCAAGAGATTTTGGAAAAAATTTAAAGGCTATAGTTGATTTTTATAGATTAAAAGAAATAAATCTTCATGAAGTTAGACTTCCAAGAAAAAAAGAATAAAATGGAACAAGAAACAAAACAAGAATTAAAAGAAGAAACACAAAGTTTTCCAAAATTCAAGATATTTGACAAGTATGATATTACAGAAATCAAGGTTGAAGACCCTGGATTAAGAAGTGTAATTAATCTTGAACCTAAATTAGTTCTTAAAAGTCAAGGAAGAAATGTTGAAAAAATGGGAAGAGCAAAAGTTAATATTGTGGAAAGACTTGTTAATAAAATTCCTGTATCAGGACATAGAGGTAAAAAACATAAAATAGAAAAAGGAACAGCAACAGGAAAATATGATAGAAATTTAAAGATAGTTTTAGGTGCTTTGGAAATTATTGAAAAAAAACTTGGAAAAAATCCTGTTGAAGTTTTAGTTAAAGCAATTGAAAATGCTTCTCCTAGAGATGAAACAACAGTGATTGAATATGGTGGAGCAAGATATCCTCAAGCTGTTGATGTAAGTCCATTAAGAAGAATTAATCTTGCATTAAGAAACATTTGTCATGGAGCAAGTGATAAAACATTCAAGAAAAAGAAAAAGTTTTCTCAAGCTGTTGCTGAAGAAGTTTTGTTAGCTTATGAAGAAAATGGAGAAAGCTTTGCTTTTAGAAAAAAGAATGAATCAGAAAAACAAGCTGATTCTGCTCGATAAATAATTTTATATAATATTTCTTTTAGACTGTTTTTTATTTTCATAAAAATAGAAAGTTCTTGGATTATTAATATCAAAAAGTTTAAAAATTATAAAGTATATAAATATTATAAGAGTTATAATTATAATAAACTAGAAAATGAAAAAGAAAAATTCTGCATGCAAGAATAAGACAACTACTATTGCTATTCCTATAAAAGTTAAAGAAAGAATACAAGAATATGGTTTAAAAGGAGAGTCTTATGCAGAAATTATTGAAAGATTACTTGAAAGTGCAAGAAAAAGAATGATTTCTGATGTTCTGATGGATGATAAAGATTGTATACCTATAGAACAAGCTCTTGCAGAGGCTAAAAAAAGATGGCCAAAGTAATTATTACTAAGGATTTAAAGGAAAAGATATATAAAAAATTTAAACATGAATCTGTAAAAGTTTTAAATCTTCTTTATTCACTTAAGGATAATCCAAAAAAAGGAAAAAAATTAGCTCAAATTCAGGGTATTTTAATAAAAGAGATAAAATATAAATCCTTTAGATTTTATTTTATAGTGGATGGTTATAAACTAAAGATTCTTGATGATGAAAATTTAGCAAATTTATTGATAAAAATTCTTGCAATGTCTAATAAAAAGAATCAACAAGAAACAATAGAAAAAATCAAGGATTTTTTAAGAAACTTTAGTAAAGAAATTTTAAAATAATTTGGTTTTTTTAACCTTCTTATTAATAAAATTTATATATATTAAATTCTTTAATTAAAAATAGCATATTCATTTGTATTTAGTTTTGGAAAAAAAGACAAAGAAAAAGAAGCTCAAGATTTAGAGAAATATCCTGATAAATGGATTCACCTTGGTTTTATGTCAATTGGAATAGGAAGATTTCATGCTGAAAGAAATTTATTCTGGGCAATAGAAAAATGTTCTTATCAAGAAGAATATAAGGCAAAATATGAAGAAGCTATAGAAAAAATTTCTCATTTAGAAAAAACAAGAAAGAATCTTTATCAAAAAGTTGAAAAATTAGAAGAAGATATTGAGATGTATGAAGATACTGAAACAGAAAAAGAAGAAATAGAAGAAGATTATAATAAAATTAAAAAAGAATTAAAATCTTCTCAAGAACAAAGATATTGGAGAATTGATTAAGTTGAGGGAAATGTTTAAAAACTAAATTTTCAATTAAATATTACTTCTTACGGAGTATTAAGATGGCAGAAGATTTAACAAAAAAAGTTCAGGAATTAATGCATAATAGAGAAAGAATAAGAAACATAGCTATTGCAGCACATATTGATCATGGTAAAACTACTTTCTCAGATAATCTTTTAGCAGGTGCTGGTATGTTGAGTGAAGAAACAGCAGGTAAACAAAGAGCCCTGGATTTTCATGATGATGAAAGTTCAAGAGGAATTACAATTGATTCTGCAAGTGTTTCAATGGTTCATACTCTTCCAGAAGAAGGGGGAGAATATTTAATTAATTTAATTGATACTCCAGGACATGTTGATTTTGGAGGAGATGTTACAAGAGCTATGAGGGCTGTTGATGGTTCTATTGTTTTAGCTTGTGCTGTTGAAGGTGTTATGCCTCAAACAGAAACTGTTCTTAGACAATCTTTAAAAGAACTTGTTAAGCCTGTTCTTTTTATTAATAAGGTTGACCGTCTTATTAAGGAAGTTAAATTAACTCCAGAAGAAATGCAAAAAAAGTTCATTGATATAATAAATCATGTTAATAAATTAATTTCAAATATAGCTCCAGAAGGATACAAGGAAAAATGGCAAGTTAATGTAAATGATGGAAGTGTTGCTTTTGGAAGTGCTTTTCATAATTGGGCATTAAGTATTCCTTATATGCAGAAAAAAGGAATTACTTTTAAAGATGTAATTGATGCTTATCAATCAGGAGAACAAGGTTATAAAGAACTTTCTAAAAAAGCTCCTTTACATGAAGTTGTTTTAAATATGACAATTAGACATCATCCTGATCCTAAACAAGCACAACCTTATAGAATTCCTAGAATTTGGCATGGTGAACCTGAAAGTCAATTAGGAAAAGATTTAATAGATTGTAATGCAAGTGGAGAAGCTGTTTTTGTTCCTATTAAAATTGTTATAGACAAACATGCAGGAGAGGTTGCTGCAGGAAGATTATTCTCAGGAACATTAAGACAAGGAGATGATGTTTATATGTCTCTTGCAAAAAGACAAGCAAAAGTTCAGCAAGTTTCTGTATACAAAGGAGCTCAAAGAGTTATTGTAGATGAAGTTCCTTCAGGAAATATAGTTGGAGTTGTAGGATTAAAAGATGTTATTTCTGGAGAAACAGTTTCAAAATCTCATATAGAACCTTTTGAAGCTATTAAACACTTGTTTGACCCTGTTGTTACAAAATCAATTGAAGCTACTAAAGCTGCAGATTTGCCTAAACTTGTTGAAGTTTTAAAACAAGTAAATAAAGAAGATCCTTCAATACAAGTTGATATTAATGAAAAAACAGGAGAAAGTTTGATTTCAGGTATGGGAGAATTACATCTAGAGATTATAGAAGACAGAATCAAGAAAGAAAAAGGATTAGATGTAAAAACAAGTCCTCCTATAATTGTTTATAGAGAAACAGTTGGAAAAGAATCTGATACAGCTGAAGGAAGAAGTCCAAACAAACACAATAGTTTCTTTTTAAGAGTTGAACCTCTTGAAGATAATGTTTATGATTCTATACAAAAAGGTGATGTTCCAAGTGGAAGAACTAAAAAGAAAAATGAAGAATTAACTGAAGCAATGACAAAACTTGGATGGAGTGGAGATGATATAAGAAATATTAGAGAAGTTTATAATGGAAATATATTTTTAGATGAAACACGTGGAGAAGTTTATATGCAAGAAGTTATTGGAATGATTTTAGATGCTTTTGAAATGGTTATGGACCAAGGTCCTCTTGCTAGAGAACCATGTACTAAGATGAAAGTTTCATTAGTTGATATTAAACTTCATGAAGATGCTATTCACAGGGGTCCTGCTCAAATTTATCCTGCTGTTAAAGAAGGTATTCAGGAAGCAATGAAAAAAGCTTCTCCAGGATTATTAGAACCAATACAGATTCATTTAATTGAAATGCCTGATTCATTTTTAGGAGATGTGACAAAGATTGTTTCAAGTAAAAGAGGACAAATGCTAGATGTTAGACAAGAAGGAACAAATGCAGAAATGGAAGCAAAAATTCCTGTAGCAGAAATGATTGGATGGAGTAATGATTTAAGAAGTGCAACTGAAGGTCGTGGAACAAGTAGTTTAAAAGACCAGTTATTTGAAAGAGTGCCTTCTGGAATGCAAACTGAAATTATTAAAAAGATTAGAGAAAGAAAAGGTTTGTCAGAGAACCAATAATTGTTCTTTAAGATATAAATTTTTATAATTTATCTATCTTCTATAGTATAATAAAGATTATAAAGAATTGTTATTTTTTTAATATATGTATAAACAAAAGAGGGATTTTTTTACATCTGAAGCTAGAGCAATTAGTGAGAATTTTGGAGATAGATATTCTAAAAGATTATCTTATGGAGAATCAAGAGGAGGAGTTGATCCTGGAAGATTATTTTATTTATTAAAACAAGATAAAGAATAAGTTTCTTATATGTAAAATAATAATAGTAAAAACTTTCATAGCTTAAACATAACAAGTTGTAGAAATATTTCTTAATAGTAAAAAAATATCAAGGCACAATTATCTAAAAGAACTTCTTAAGTATTAATTAAAATTTCTTATTATTTATTAAAATATAGTTATTAAAAATTATTAATAAGAATATAAATTTATTATCAGATACAGATATTCAATAAAAATCTTTAGGATTTTTAAGTAATCAATCAACTCCCTATTCCTTCTCTTTTTATTTGATTGAAATCAATAATCCATTAAAAATATAAACCCTTTTTCTTTTTAATTTATATGACAAAGATAAAAGATTCAATTATCAGGGCTTATGCTTTGAAAAATGCAGTTATGCATAATGGAAAAGCTGCTCAAGGTGCAGTTATTTCTAGTTTGTTTGCTGAAGGTTTAGAAAAAAGTGAGATTAAGGATTATATTAAGAAAGTTTCTGAAATTATTTCTGATATAAATAAACTTGAATTAGAAGAACAAAAAGTTTTATTTGAAAAACATAAAAATGAAATCTCTGAAAGAGAAGTTAAAAAAGAAGGTGAGTTACCTGAGTTGCCCTTAACAAAAGAACAAGAAAAAAAAGGAGTTGTTATGAGGTTTGCGCCTAGTCCTTCTGGTGCATTGCATGTTGGACATGCTTTAACTGCTTGTTTGAATTTTGATTATGTTCAAAAATATAGTGGAAAATTTATATGTAGAATTGAGGATACAAATCCTGAGAATATTTATTTCAAAGCTTATGATTTAATTAAAAAAGATATTAAATGGCTTACTAAAAACAATGTTGAAGTTATTATTCAGTCTGATAGAATGAAAACCTATTATAATTATGCTAAAAAATTAATTGAAAAAAATTCTGCTTATGTTTGTACTTGTTCTCAAGAAAAATTCAAGGAATTTCTGGATTTTAAAGAAAATTGTCCTTGTAGGAATAATAACAAGAAAGAAAATTTAATGCGTTGGAAAAAAATGATTTTAAAAAACAAGGAAGAACAATATGAACAAGGAAAAGCTATTTTAAGATTTAAAACTCCTGATGTTTCAGATGGAAAAAGTGGAATGACTCATAAAAATCCTGCTATGAGAGATTTTCCTTTAGCAAGAATTAATGAAATAAAACATCCAAGACAAGGAAACAAATATCGGGTTTGGCCTTTGATGAATCTTGCTGTTTCTGCAGATGATATTGAAATGAAATTAACTCATATTATTAGAGCCAAAGAACATCGAGATAATGCTCAAAGACAAGAAATGATTTTTAAGGTTCTTGAAAAAAAATATCCTTGGTGTAATTTTTTAGGAAGATGGCATATTAAAGACATGAGATTGTCTGCAAGTGCAATTACAAAAGAAGTGGAAGAAGGAAAATATTCTGGATGGGATGATTCAAGACTTCCAACAATTCAAGCTTTAAAAAAGAAATATAAACCAGAGGCATTTTGGAAAATGGCTGCTCATCGTGGTTTAAGTGAAGTTGATAAAACCTTGGATAAAAAAGATTTCTTTGAATTATTAGATAAGTTTAATCAAGAAGTGAAAAGGAAAGGAGATTGAAAGGTGAAAGTTTTATCATTAAAACAACCTTATGCTGAACTTGTTGTTTCTGGAAAAAAAACAATTGAATTAAGAAATTGGAATACTAAATTTAGAGGAAAGTTTTTGATACATTCTTCTAAAAATTTTAACAAGAAAGCAGTTGAGAATTTTGGATTGGATGCATCTAAATTGGATTTTGGAAAAATAATCGGAAAATCTGAATTAATTGATGTTAAAGAATATAAAAATTCTTTGGAACATAAAAAAGATAAGAATAAACATTTAGCTCATGATTCTTGGGGAAAATTTGGATTTATATTAAGAAATTCTAAAAAATTTAAAAAGCCAATTATAGTGAAAGGAAATTTGGGTTTTTGGAATTTTGAAAAATAATTATTCCTTTGAAAATATAAATTAATTTCTTTAATAGATGATAATATTATTTTTTCTTGATAATAAAGAGTATTGATTATGCATTACTATCTTGCAAATCTTTACATTTATGTTGAGAGTCCTTATTGTTAATCATAACTGATAATTCTAATTACAAAAATAAATACATTCCTTGAAAAAAATTAATAGTAAAAACTTTCAAATCTTAAACATAATAATTTGTAGATATATTCTCTATAATAAAAAATACAAAAGAAGAGTTATCTAAAAAATTCTGATAATATTGATTAAAATCTCTTATTATCTATTAAATCTAGAAAGAAATTATTAAGTATAACTTCAAATATTACTAATTAACTTAGATATATAAACATTTAAATAATATGTTTTTGTTTTAAAATTATTATGAAAATGAAAGAGGTTTATATTTTAAAAAAAGATAAAAAAGCCATGTCTGCTATTGTTACAACTGTTATTCTTGTAGCTCTTTCTTTAGTTGCAATTGGTGTTGTTTGGGTGGTTTTATCAAATATTATTACTCAACAAACAGAAGAAATTGATTCAGCTAAATTTGTCTCTGTAAATATTAAAAAAGTTAATGAAACAGAGGATGAATTATTTGTAACAGTTGAAAGAGGAATTGGTCAAGGAGAAGTAAATAATTTGAAATTTTATGTTAAATATACAGATGGAAACATCACAGAGATTAATAAAAATATTTCTTTAGAACAAGGGGATATAAGAACAATTAAATTACCTCTTGAGGAAGGTAAGGAATTTGAAAGTGTTTCTATTAATGCAGTTAATACTCAAGACAATGAAGAAAAACAAAAAAGTGATTCAGATGATGAGCAAGGAGAAACAGAAAATTCCATTAGTGGTTCTTTGGTT
>CAYWQI010000012.1:14297-17935 GCA_964460535.1 Candidatus Woesearchaeota archaeon | reverse complement strand
GAATATCCATGTTACATGGAAAACAAACAAGAAACAGCACCAATCTGGAAAGAATATATTAATAAAGAAGTAGTTTGCACTATTCCAAGTGGAACAATTATTGGAAAATTTAATCAACCTGATTTAGAAAGAAATTGTGTTGATTTTTTACCTCATCTAGTTCAAGAAGCAGATATGGATAGAGTTAGAGTAGAAACAGAAATACCTAGAAGAATATCTCTTAATTTCTTTTCTTATGGAGCAAATTATGATATCTTTCCTGTTAATAAAGGATATACTGAACAAAGAGCGAGAGAAATAAATAAAAGAGCTAGTTCAAGAGGAAACCTCGGTTTTACTTGAAATAAAAAATAATTATCTATTACCAAAATCCAAAAAACTTTCCAATCATACTTAAAATAATTGCTAGAAAAACTCCAATTGTTATAAAAGGCATGGCAGGATAACTTTCATGTTTCTTTTTCTTTGATTCAAAAAATAAATAAACTAAACTTAAAAAAGCTCCAAAACCAACAAAAAGAGATGGAATCAAACCTAAAAATTTATACACAACTCCAAGAGAGATTATTGAAAAAACAATATCTCCTCCACCAAGAACTGCTAATTCTACAGAAATCTTTTGTTTTTTAATTTCAGATTCAGGAATTTCTTTTTTACTTTTATATTTTTGTTTTAATTTCTTAATCTTATCTTTAACTTGTTTAGAAGCATAGGGTATTAAAAAACCTCCAAAAACACCTACTGATTGAATTTGATAAGAAGCCATTTTTTGCATTAATGAAGTATGCCACACAGCCCACATATCATAAACTGAAATTAATATTAAAATAACAACAAGAGAATAAATATTTAATAAAGAAATAAAAATAACTGCAATTCCAGGATAAATAAATAATTCAGTAATATTATGAATCAAAATATTTCTCTTATAAATTTTAAAAACACTTAAAATAAAAGCAAGTCCAAGAGGTAATAAAATTCTTAGATTATTTTGCAAATTAAAAAAATAACTCTGAAAAGCATAAAAACAAATATACAATGCAAAAACTACAACAAGAAAAAACCATAATCTAAGAAAAAAATCTGCTTTTATCTTACTTAAAATTAAAATTAAAACTATTGCCATCATAAAAGCAAAAACAAAATTCATTAACATTCCAAAAACATTTGTTCCTTCATTTAAATCAGGAGATTCAATAAAATCAAAATCAGGGTTTGAGATTTCTACAAATTTTCCAGAACTTTCATTAAATGTCTGAACATGCAATGGATCAACCTTTAAAACAAATAATCCAATTAAAAGAGAAACAAGAAACATTGCTAGAACAATTAAATAAATTTTTGTTTTTTTATTCTCAATATTCTTATTATTTTTTCTCACTCTTTTTTTATTTTTCATAAATTAAAAAGTTAATTAGGGTTTTTAAAGAATTGGTTATCTTGTAACTAGTAACACTTGGAGTTTTACTTAATAATTTTCTTTTTTCTAGATTTAATAAATAATAATAAATTTTAATTAATATCTTCTGAATTTCTTTTGGATAATTGTGCCTTTAAATCTATTATTCTTAGAAAATATTTCTACAAATTGTTATGTTTAAGCTCTGAAAGTTTTTATTATTAATCTTTCTTTTTAAATCTTAAAAGTATATTTGGTTTATTTTTATAATTAGGATTGCTGAATATACTATCTCAACCGAATTGTTTCTAAAGCTCTAGGAACAGAAGTTTCCATTCTATTCAATTTATAAAGACTAGAAGCTAAATCCAAAGATTTAGAAACTTCTCCATGATTAATAATAACTCTTCTTGGTTTTGGTCTCATATTATTAAAAAATCCTAATAATTCATTTCTTCCTGCATGTGCTGTAAATCCTCTTATAGTATGAACTTCAAGATTTATCTTAACTGTTTCTTCATGTCCATCAACAACCATCTTTGTTTCTTTAATTCCTTCTTGAACTTGTCTACCTAAACTTCCTGCTCCTTGATAACAAACAAATATCAAGGAGTTTTTTTCACTTTGAGAAAATTCTCTTAAATATTCTACTGAAGCTCCTCCAACAAGCATTCCTGAAGTTGCAAGAACAACACAAGGACCTCCTTCAACAACTTCTTTTCTTTCTTGTGGAGAACCAACTCTTTTAAAAATATTAGATAAAAAAGGATTATTATCTTGAAAAATTTTATTCCTTACTTGTCCTGATAAAAAATCAGGATATGCTGTATGAATTGCATTAATATCCCAAACCATTCCATCAATATAAATTGGAACTTGTTTTATTTTTCCTTTTCTCATTGCATCTTCAAGAATTAACATAGATTCCTGAGCTCTACCTAAACCAAGTTCTGGAATCAAAACCTTTCCTCCTCTTGAAAGAGTCTTATTAACATAATCTATAAGTTCTTGCTCAGAATCTTGTCTTTTAGGCAAGATGTCTTGTTTACTTCCATATGTTGATTCAGTTATCACACTTTCAACTCTAGGAAAATTAGCAACAGCAGAATCTAATAATCTTGACTTACCATATTTAAAATCACCTGTATAAAGTAAATTATGAAGACCATTTCCTATGTTTAAATGAACTAAAGAACTTCCTAAAGCATGTCCTGCATTATAAAAAGTAATTCTAACATCAGGAGTAATATCTGTAACTTCATTAAAATCTAAACAAATTGAATGCTTAACCATTTCCTTTATATCCTTGCTTGAAAAAAGTGGTTTAGAAGCTTGTTTATAAGCAACACCAATAAAATCTAGAGATATCAATGCAGCAATATCTCTTGTAGGAGAAGTCATATAAACAGGGCCTTTATAACCCATTTTATATAAATAAGGCAAAAGACCAACATGATCTAAATGAGCATGACTTATAATAACAGCATCAATAGTTTGAAGGTCAAATTCAGGAACATTAAAAATAGGGAATCTATCGTCTTCTCCCCCAGCCACATCAATTCCACAATCTAATAAAATTTTTGAATTTGGAGTTTGAAGTAACATTGAACTTCTTCCAACCTGCCTTGCTCCTCCAAGAAAAGTAATTCTTACCCATTCTTTAACTTTTTCTGGATTCCAATCATTATATATTTTCTGCCCTGTATCATTTAAAAATTTTCTTCTAAAACTATTGTTTGCATAAAGAACACTTCTAATATTTTCAGTTATCTGACTTTTAATTGCAGGACTTCTTTGTATTTGAGGAGTCCACAAAGTTTCATTTTTTATTTTTTCTAAAACACTTCCTTGTTTTCCAATAACCAAACCAGGTTTTTTTGCTTCAATAATCACAATACTTCTATGAGGTTCAAAAATAATGCTTGTTATTTCTGCTTCTTCAGGAACAATCTCTTTAATTTTTTTCTTAGCTTCATCCTCAGAAAAAAGAATTTTTTTATCAGCCCTAAGTTCAATTCTCTTTTTTATATCATTTACAATCTCTTTTACACTTCCATGATCATCTTTAAAAAAATTCTCATTATCAGTATAAACTACAATATTCGCGCCTTCAAAACTCGCTTCTCTAATCTTACCCCTAAGTTTATCTGTTATTGTTTTTAGAATATCCATTTTTGTTTTTTATTTTGTTTTTTAAAAATGGATGCTTAAAATTTTTAATTTTTTTGTATCCATTTTT
>CAYWQI010000012.1:0-14197 GCA_964460535.1 Candidatus Woesearchaeota archaeon | reverse complement strand
CCATTTTTGTTTTAATGTTTTATTATTTTGTTTTAATATTCTGTTATTTTGTTTTAATGTTTTATTATTTTGTTTTAATATTCTGTTATTTTGTTTTTTAAAAATGGATGCTTAAAATTTTTAATTTTTTTGTATCCATTTTTATTTTTTGAAAATATATAAAATTTCAAAAATCTTTTTTATTTCTTATCATTTATTCTTTAGATTTATCTTTTTGTTTTTTCTCTTTATCTTTCAGAGAATCATCTTCATAACTTGGAACTATGGTTTGTTCAACAACTTTCTTAATTCCATTTTTTGTTATAGTATAAACATCAATTCCATAACCACTTGCAGTATCTCTTTGAGTTGAAGATTTTAAAGACTCAATAGCAAGTTTAACTCCTTCATCAATTGAAAGGTCTTTTTTCCAGTTTCTTTCTAAATAACCATAAATATAATGTAATCCTGAACCATGATTTGCATCATAATCTTCAACTTTAGATACACTTCCAGCAGGTTCAATTGAATAAAGTTCAATAGTTTCATCTTCATTAAATCCTCCTAAAAGAAATCCTGCTTGTTGAGGAATAACTGATGGTTGTCTTATTCCATTATAAGCCATATGATTTAATAAACTTGCTGCATTTTTAACAGAAGGTCTAACTCCTGATTTTAATTCTTTTAATCTTAATTCAGCAGAAAGTAATTTTGGAACTCTTTGAATATCTCCAGCAACACCACAACCAGCACCAATAAGATAATCATTTACAGGAAATGCCTTAAGTTCATTTTTTCTCATAACAATATTTCCAGCAGTAACTTGCCTATCAGCAGCCATAACAACTCCGTCTTTACAAACAATACCCACTATGCTTGTTCCTGTCTTTAAAATATTTTTCTTAATATCTTCATCCATTGTTGAATTTTCCATTTTTAGATTAATTTAAATAATAGTTCAATAAAATTTAAGAACTTTTATGAAAAATCAATGTCTATTGGTTTTATAAAACTTTCGATTTGGATTTATTGTTTTAATCGTATCTAGTAACACTAAATACAAAAATAAAACCAAATATCTTCCCTGAAAAAAATTAATAGTAAAAATTTTCAGAGCTTAAATATAGCAAGTTATAGAAGTATCTTTTAATAATAATAATAATAATAATGGATTTAAAGGCACAATTATCCAAAAGAACCCCAGAAGATATTAATTAAAATTTCTTATTATTCATTGCCTCTGTGAAACAGGAAATTATTAAGTAGAACCTCAAGTGTTACCAATTATTTTTAATCAAAAGTCATTTATATCCAAACAACTTATTATAATCTTTATGATCTGATATAGATAATATAAACAACAAGATATCTATTTCATTTCCTTCTAAAGTATAAAGCATTCTCCAATAATTAGATAATGCAACTCTATAAAGATTTTTTATTCCAAGTTTCTTAAATTTAGATGGAAAAGTTTTTTCTTAATTGGATTTCCGAATTAGGGATTTTCTTTTAATAAACTTTTAACTCTTTCAAATGAGTTTAAGATTGTTTTTGATTCCTTATCCTTTCTTCTTTTAAGCTCATTATATTCTTCTTTTGCTTTTCCTTTTAAAAATACTCTAATTTCTTTATTCATTTTATTAAATCTCAACAGAATCATTCATCATTTTCTTTAAATGTTCTGGCTCAGAATAAATCCACTGAACTCCTCTAGGACCATAAATAATTTTTCCACTTTTCCAAAGATAAACAAGAACAACCTTAAGAGTTGAATGCATAACTTTCTTAGGAAGCTTTTCACTAACCTGAGAAACTTTCAGAGGCATATCAGAATTCTCTTTAAGAAAATCTTCTACCATAAGAACAGTGCTTAAATTAGGATATCTTTTTGGACTTATTTTTTGTTTCATTTTTAGTATCAATTGATACCTTTATTATATCATAAAAAGTATTTAAAACTTTCTATTTCAAATACATAATCACACTAACTACAAAAATCAAACACACTCTCTAAAAAAATTAAAAATAAAACCTCAGAGATACTAATTAAAATTTCTCATTACTTATCAAATCTAGAAAAAAATTATTAAAAAGAATATAAGATTCTTATCAAATACTATTTAAAATTTATAAATTAACACCTTTAATCTTCCACTTTCCATTTTCTTGAATTGTTTTTCCATCCAAAACAATCTTTGCTTGCGACATGTCCTTTACAATATCCCAATGAATATTACTCGAATTTCTTGCTTCTTTAGAAAGTCCTTGAGTATTTTCTTTATATGCTAATCCTAAAGCAAGATGAATAGTTCCACCTATTTTTTCATCAAATAATAAATTTTTTGTAAATTTCTTTATCTTAGGATTGCAACCAATACCAAATTCTCCAACATAACTTGAACCTTCATCTGTTTCTAACATCTCTTTAAGAAACTCTTTATTTTTATCTGCATCATATTCAACTACTTTTCCTTCCTTAAATTTAAGATAAATTCCTGTAACTTCTTTTCCTGATGTAACAGCAGGATATTCAAATCTTATCCAACCATTTAAACTCTCTTTAACAGGAGCCATAAAAACTTCTCCTCCAGGCATGTTTTCTTTACCATCATCTGAATAAGCTAAATTTCCATGAACTCTGAATTTTAAATCTACATTTTTTCCAATTAAGTGAACCTTCTTAAGTGGTTTGCCTTTTTGAAAAATCTCTTTTATTTTATTGATTTGTTTTCCTAATTTTTTCCAATCCTGCAAACAAGCAGAATAAACAAAATTTTCATATTCTGTTAAAGACATTTCTGCATCTTGTGCATGAGATAAGCAAGGATAAGCAATAGTGCATCTTTTTATCTTATCTCTAGTATTGCAAACATATTCTGAAATTGGATGAATTACTTTTTGTCTTGCAATTATTTTTTTAGAATTTGCACTTGATAATTCTTTTGTATTTGATTCTGAATGAATTCCAATATAAGATTGAGCATTTTTAACAATATAATCTAAATGTTCAGGAAATTTTTCTATTTGAGATTTTTTTGCATATTTATAAAAAAAATCAGAAAGATTTGAAGGTGAAAAACTTAAAATTGGATGTGCTCCTGCTAAAATAACAGCTTTATATAGTTCTTTAACAAAATCAAGAGATTCCTCTTTTCCAGAAATAACTACATTTGTATTTGGTTTAACTTCTGTTGAATATTTAACAGCAAGTTGTGCAAGTTTTCGTGTTCTTAAATCCACTGGCATTTTTATTTTTTTAAATTTTTTATTCAGAATTCTAACGCGATTCTTAACGATCACCTAAAGAATATATCAGATATATACTTATAAATCTTTTGATACCCCAAGGTTTAAATTACTTGATTACTTGATCCAAACATGAAAAACCCAAAAATAAAATTCGGTCCTACAGGATTAGGGCCAACAAACCAGGCAGAGAAAACTCTAGAAAAATACTTCCAATTAGGTTTTAAAACCTGTGAAATATTGTTTACTCACGGAGTTTATATTAAATCAAAATACCAAGCAGAAACAATAGCAAAAAAAGCTAAAGAACTTGGAATTGAATTGACAATTCATGCTCCTTATTGGATAAATCTAAATTCTGCAGAACAAGAAAAAGTAAAGGCAAGTAAACAAAGAATTTTAAAATCCTTAGAAATAGGAACATATCTTAATGCTAGTAAAGTTGTTTTTCATCCAGGTTTTTATGGAAAAACAGAAAAAACAAAAGCATATGAAAAAATAAAAAATGAAATTAAGGATATACTCAAAACCTCTAAAAAAAGAAAATTAACACCAAAACTTTGTCCTGAAACAACTGGAAAGAAAAATGTTTTTGGAAGCATAGATGAAATATCTCAATTAATAAAAGACACAAACTGCAGTTTTTGTATTGATTTTGCACATGTTTTAGCAAGATATGGAAGTTATAATTTTAAAGAAATTTATGAAAAAATAATAAACCTCTCAAAACAAGATAAACTGCATATTCATTTTTCAGGAATTGTTTATGGAAATAAAGGAGAAAAACACCACAAACCTACAGAAGACAAAGAAATTAAAATATTATTAAAAGAATTAAAAAAATATTGCAAGAATAAAGAAATCACAATCATTAATGAATCTCCTCAACCAATAGAAGACACATTAAAAGAAATTAAAATCTGGAATAAAATAAAATAAAAAATTGCATATTCTAAAAATTAAATATTAAGAGATGTCACTAATTGTAAAAACAGATAGTGAATGATTAACTTTTTTATAATTACTACAAATTGTTGTCACCATAAAGTTTATAAAGGTATTTGCTTTTTTTATTCTGCAAAGTTCAATGAACTTTGTTAATTAAAATTAAAATGAAACCAAAAATGAAAACAAAAAAACTTATAGGTTTATTTGTTGCTATGGTAAGTTTATTGCTTCTAGCTACTAGTATAGTAAGTGCTGGTACACTTACAACAATTTCTTCAAACAATGTAGAAATTGATGGTGTTCAAGCAAATTCTGCTAGTGTTGTAGCTGGTGAACTTGTAACTGTTAGTGTTGAATTCACAGCTGATGAAGATGATACTGAAGTTACAGTTGAAGCTGAAATGGAAGTTAATGGTGAAGAAAAAAGCATTGTTTCTGATATTTTTGATGTTGAAGCTAACAATACATACGAGAAAGTTTTAACATTAAGAGTTCCTTTTGATCTTGATGATGAAGTTTCTGATGATGCTTCACTTGATATTGAGATTCAAGGTAAAGACCATGATGCTGAAAGAACATTTGAATTAAATGTTCAAAGACCAACTTTCAATGCAGTTCTTAAATCAGTTATTATACCTCAGAATGCAGGTGCTGGAGAATCATTACCAGTAGATATTGTAACAAAGAATGTTGGATACAATGATCTTGATGATATATTTGTAACTGCTACAATACCTGCTTTAGGTGTAACAAAAACAGGTTATCTTGGTGACTTGGTTGCTCTAGAAAATTGCAGTGATGACTGTGATAATGATGACACTGTTATGGCAAGACTTTATTTAAGTGTTCCATACACAGCTCAATCCGGAGTATACTCTGTTGAAGTTACTGTAGAAAACGATGATACAACTTCAGAAATTGTAAAGCAATTTACTTTGAGAAATGAAATTGAAAACAGAGTTATTGTAACAGATTCAAAAGAAAATGTTGCAATTAATGAAGAAGCTGAATACGAAATATTGTTAGTTAATCCAACTAACACTCTTAAAGTATATACACTCTCAGTTAACTCTGATTCAGAAGTTTCAACAGATTTAAGTGAATCTGTTATTGCAGTTCCTGCTGGTTCAAGCAGAAAACTTGTTGTAAACGCAGAAGCTGAAAAATCTGGAAACTATGAAATTGCAGTAGATGTTCTTTCAGGAAAAACTCTTGAAGGTACAGCATCACTTCAATTAGAAGCAGAAGGTAGCAATGTTGCAAATCCAGTAGTTATCTTAACTGTTGTATTAGCAATAATCTTTGCTGTATTACTTGTTGTGCTTATCGTATTAGTAACAAAGAAACCTGAAAAAACCGAAGAATTCGGAGAAAGTTACTACTAATTTAATTTTTTATTTTTTTTATTTTTTATTATTCTTTCTCTGTTTCTTCTTTTATAATTAATTTAGTGGTGGGGTGGAATTGGGTGATTAATGAAGACAAATAAAAATATGTGGGGTGATAATTAAAATGCCAACAATAACAAGAAGATTAACATTAAAAAACGGAAAATTTCACTTAGATGAAAAAGGAGTTGATCCAAGGATAATAGATGTAAGGTCTTCAAGTGAAGCAGAAGTTCAAATAGGTTTTTATTCTGAAAAAGCAAATGCTGTTTATATTGGAAAAGATAGAACATTCCCTAATCAAGGAGAAAATGTAAGAGGAACCAAAGTTTATTCAGTTATTTATGCTAAAGTGCCTTTAATGGAAGATGTTTCTGTGGAAGAGGAGCTTTCAAGGAGATAAATAAAAAATGCCAACACCACAACCACCTCTTCCAGGAACTGACAATACTTATGCTTATGAAGTTGTAACAAGACAATATCTACCTGCAACACCGCAAGAAGTTAAACATTTAAGAGAATTACATCCGGAAAGAGAATATCGACAATTAACTTCAGGAGAAGCAGAAAAAATAATGAGAAAGCAAGATCTTGCAAAGAGACATTAACTCCATTCAACCATAAAAATTCTTTCTATGTCCAATTCTTACAACAATAATCTTATTTCCAGATACAACCACATCAACTTTTGTCCCATAACTCCCAATCCTTAATCTCTATAAATTATCTCATTTTAATTATCTAAAATTACTTCTAATTCTCTTGCAACAGACTCTATAGAAAAAGTTCTTCCCTTTTTAATATCTTCCAAACCAGCCTGAATTTCTTTACTTTCTTGTTCATTATTATACATTCTCCTTATCTCCTAAACCTTCAAACTAGTAATCTTACTAATTCCATCAAACATACTAACACCAAATAGGTTTGTTGCATTGTTAATAATCTCATCATTGTGTGTAATGACAATATATTGTCCTCCCTGCATGTATTTTTGAAGAAGATTTGCTAAACGCCCTGAATTTCTTTTGTCAAGTGCAGCATCTATTTCATCAAGTATATAAAAATAATAAGGATTTAATTCTTGAATTGCAAATATCAATGAAAGAGCAACAAGAGTTTGTTCACCTCCTGAAAGAGAAGTAACATCAAAATATTTTCCATGTCCTGTTTTAACAATAATTCCTACTCCACCTTCAAAAGGATTTTTCCTATTTTCTAATTCTAAAGAAACAGAGCCTTTAGTTGAAAGTTGTGCAAAATTTCTTGTGAAAATTTCATTTAATTCATCAAGAGTCTTTAAAAAAACTTTTTTCTTTTTTACATCTATAGTATGTATAACCTTTAAAATACTCTCTTTTTCTCTTGAAATTGTTTCTACTCTGTCTTTAATAGAATCGTATTCTTTTTTAATAGAATCATAAACTTCTAAAGACCTAAGATTAACATTTCCTATTCTATCAAGAGAATATTGAACCTTAGAAAGACGTTCAACTAAACTTTCTCTATTATGGCTTTTTATAATTTCAATATTAGGATAATTCAACATCTCACTTTCAAAACCTGATTTTTCAGCTTCAATTTTTGCCTTATCAATTTTAATATCATTAATATCCTTTTCAAGACCTCTCATAAAATCTTGCTTTTGTGAAAGTAAAATCTCATTATCACGAATTTCTTTTTGCAAATTATCTCTATTAGAAATCATTGACTGAAATTTCTCATTTAAATCTTCTTCTTTTTTATTAAGTTTACTCAAAAGCTTTTGTTTTTCTTCAAGATCAAGAGAAACTTCTTTTAAATCCTCTTTTATATTGTTTTCCTCAATTTTTAATTGTTTTAAATTTGATTTATCTCTTTCCAAGGCAGTTTTCTTGTATGCAATTTCAGAATCAACATTTTCATCAGGCATCATAGAAATTTCCTGTATTTCAATTCTCAATTCCTCATATCTTTTTTCAATATCTGAATTTTCATCAAAATTTTTAGAAAGATTCTTCTTCTTATTTTCAAGCTGAAACAAACTCTCTTTTAATTCATTAATTTCTTCTTGAATAGATTTAACTTGTTCATTTTTTCTCTCAACTTCAGAAATTTTAGTAAGGTCTTCTTCTGCAGACCTGATATCAAGAACCAACTTGTTTCTTTCTTTATCTAATTGTAGGATTTGATTTTCAATTTCCTTGATTTTATTTTCAGCAGAATTTTTTTTATTGCTAAATTCTATTTTCTTTGGTTCTACTTCTTTTTTTATTTCTTTTATATGCTCTTCAGTTATCTTGCTCTTGCATAATGGACAAACATCAATGTTTTTAACTTTAGAAATAATTTCATCTTGAGATGAAATTTCATATTCAAATCTTGAAATATCTTTTTCAAGTGAAATTTTTTTATTTTTCAAATCCTCAATATTGTTTTTAGTTTCTTCAAGCTTATTTTTAAAAAAATCAATTTTATTAAAAGTAATTTTATTATTACTTATTTCCTTTCCAAGCAAATCAATTTGATTTAATAAAATCTTTGATTCAGAATTTTTTGCATTTAAAGCAGATTTCTTTTCCTCAATTCTTTCATTTAAAGACCTAATTTCAGATTTTGAATAATAGAATTTTTTTCTTTGCTCTTCAAGATTTTCTAATAATTTCTTTTTTTCAGATAATTCCTTGTCTTTATTTTTAACTCTTGGAGATTTTACATCTATTTCCCTAAGTTCTTGCTCTGATTCAACAATCTTGTCTTCAAGAGAATTTTTTTGTCTTTCTATCTCGCGAATTTTTGTTTCAAAATTATCCTTTTTTACTTCAAGACCTGCAATTTTAGCTCTAAGATCTGCTATTTCTTGATTTAATTTTTCTTGTTCAACTCCTGTAGATTCTTGAATCTTCTTGTTTATTTCATCTATCTTAGTTTCAAAATTTTTAATCTTTGTTTTAACATCTTCAAAAAACTTCTTGTTTTTTTCAATATCTTTTTTCTTTTTATTTATTTTTTCATCAATATCCTTAATTTCTTTTTTCTTTTGATTTAAATCAAAATAAACAATACTTGCCTTGAATTTTTTTTCATCTTCCTGCAATTTTTGATATCTTAAAGCTTGTTGTCTTTCTTTTTCAAGATTATTCAAATATGCTGTTCTCTCTCTTAGAATTCCTCCTACTTCTTTTAATTTTTCTTCAGTTTTTTTAAGTTCTTTTAATGACTTTTCTTTTCTTGACTCATAAATAGAAATTCCTGAAACTTCTTCAATAATCTTTCTTCTTTCTTCTGTATGCATTCTAACAAAATTTTGTATCTCTCCTTGAAGAATAATATTAAAACCATTTGGGTCAATTCCTGCTTGAGCTAATAAAGATAAAACATCTTGTCTAGTCTTTGTTTCTGAATTTATCTTATAAATACTCTGTCCATTTTTTCTTACAATTCTCTTTAAACTTATTTCATTTTTATCAATTGTAAAAGTCTTGTCTGCATTATCAAAAATAATCTCCACACTTGCTTCCTTAGAAGGACTTGCTGATTTGCTTCCAAGAAAAATAAGATTTTTTGCCTTAGCTGCTCTCATTGATTTTATACTTAATCTTCCAAGCACAAAACACAGAGCATCTGACACATTTGAATTATGTGCAATAATTCCATTGGCAATAAAATTATGGTGTTTCTCTACACAAAGATCATAAACCCATCCTCTTCCAGTAATTTCTTCAATAGAAACTATTTCATCCCAATAAACATCAGAATTAATTAATTTATTTAATTGAATGGAACTCCTTGTTTCTTTAAAATTCAATTTCTTTACAAGATATTTCAAACCACTCCTTGATGGAACACATTGGTTATAACAATAAGCATCTATTCTAGGATAAGTTTTCTTTGATAGCTTGACATTTATTCCATTTTCAACTACAACCTCTTTAAAAAGTTTGTTTGCATTAATTAAATCAACATTAGGATTAGATACCAAACTTAGATAATTCCTTAATTTCTCTTTTTTTAAACCATGAATAAAAGGCACTCTTGAATAAAATTTTTTTAAATTATCAACTCCAGAAACAATAATTTGAAAATAATCTCCTTGAAAATCTTTGTAAGATTTCTTAATCTTTTTTAAAAAAAATAAAATTCCTAATCTAAGAAAACAATTTTCAATAGAACTTGCAAGACTCTCACTTTTTGTAACAATATCCAGATAAGGTTTAGAATTTGATACATAGCCATCACCAGAGAAAATTCCTGCTATTAAATTTCCTATTTCAACATTATTTGAATGCTTCATTAAAATAGGAGATATTTTTTTATTCTCTGTTTTAGATGACATTCCCAATTTACTCAATAGAATTTTTAAAGGTTCAGAATAAATAATAACATCCCAACAATTAGGTTTGTATTCTCTTACAAGAGGTTCTTTATTAAAAAGTTTTTTTGCAAGATTAATATAATCATCTATAATTTCTTTATTTCCATTAGTGAACCATATCTGGCTTGAATTAGTAAGCCTGCCTTCAGCAAGAAGATAACCAAAAAACCTGGAAAAATCCTCAGAATTTTTAAAAGAAAATTTTGTTCTTTTTCCATTCATGATTATTTCATCCAGCAAGTCTATAATCTCAATATCTTTTAAATAAGAATATCTCAAAATTTTAATCAAAGAATAAAACCTAATTGATTGGCCATCCAATAATCCCTTGAGAGTATAAAATGAAATTCCAATTTCATCTGAAATTTCTTTCCATGTTTGGTTTGGTTTTCTATTTTTTAGTTCTTTTAAAATTGTTTTAAATTCTGGCTTGTAAGGAATATAAATATTTTCTTCTTCTTTAATTTCATTTAAAAGCTCAATAAAATAATTGTTTTTAATATTAATATCTAATTTTCTAGGAATCGCTATTTTTTTACCTTTTTTCAATTCTTCAGCCTTACAAGCCTCAATTTTATCATTATTTAAAACAAACAAGGGATGATATTTTGTTGCATTAATTTCTTTTCCTGTTCTAGTTTTTATTTTTAATAATTTTTCAGGAGCAGTTCTTTTAACAAAAGATTTAATTGGTTTTTTAGTTGTTTTGTAAGTATCCATATCAAGACACATAATCTCTGTGCCATCTGCAGGTGCAATATATCCATCTTCTGTTTTTACTCCTTTTGAAATTCTTGAATTTACTAGTTCTCCAATTTTAACCAAACTTCCATCAGCTAACTGAACATTTGTTTCTTCAGTTAAGCATTTTCCACTTCCATTTGGTCCAAGAACAACATTAATTCCTTTTGTAAAAGGAATTTCTGTTTTTTTAACAAAACTCTTAAAACCCTGCATCACCAGTTTTTTAATATATGTCATAGGTTTTCAAAGACAAAGACATTTTTAAAGATTTGTTTGATGAACATCTCACTTACAATAAACTATATAATGTTCTTGCATCCTCAATTTCTCTTTCTGTTGCAGAATCATGAATGCAAATTTCTTCAACATTTCCAGAATCAATAAGCCAATCACAAATTGGACATAAATTTCCTATAAGATATCTCTTATCATAAAAATATCTATTTATAAAAATTATTATACTCTAAAGTATATTAAATTTCAAACTATTCAAACCAACTTTTCTTGATTATCTTCTCTAACTATTCTTTTCCAAGTTTCCCAGGACTTTCTAAATATTCCATCATCCTTGTATTTATTGTGATTTTTTTTCAAGAATTCAATAGTTAAACTATCTGAAGTATAACCACTTCCAATTTCATTACCATATTTTTTCTTTAACTTAGCTACTTCTCTTTCTCTTTGGCATTTTCCCAGAATAGAGGCACATGCAACAGAAGGATAGTTCTTATCTGCCTTATGTTCACAGAAAATTTCTAGATTTGAAAGTTCTTTAATTTTCATTAATAAAAAATTCTTCCATTTTACTAAACTTACAGAAGGACAATCTAAAATAACCTTGATTTTTTGTTTTTTGTTTTTTGAATCTTTCTTTAGATATCTTGAATTTATCTTATCAATTATTTTAGCACAAAAAACAGCTTCTAATTCATTTAATTTCAAACCTCTTGTGATTGAATCATCAATTTTTTTAGGTTTAATCACAGCAATCTCAATATCTTCTGCAACCTCATTTATTTTATTTTCTAAAAATTCTCTTCTTTTTTGTGTCAATTGTTTAGAATCCTTAACTCCAAGTCTTCCTAACTTTCTTGCTTCTTCTTTTTCAATTAAACATCCTGCAAGAATCATTGGACCTATGACTGGGCCTTAAGGCGAATAAAAATATTCTCTAGATACTTTTATTCTCTACCTGCGTCGTCAATGCCCAAAATCAAATTACAAGAATTTTCCTTTTTGATTTCATTTTTATCCATTTTCCATTTTTTTGCCTCTTTATTAAATTTAATTTTTCAAGTTCTTTAAGCCTTCTAAAAGAAGACTTCCAATCAACACCAAAAATTTTGGCAAATTCTGAGGTGAGTTTTGGCTTATTTAAAAACAACAAATAATCCTTTTTAAGTTTTGAGATTAGGATTATATCTTTGTTAGTCCAATAATCCAGATTACCAATTCTAAAGTTGTTAATCTTTCCAAGAGATTTTAGTTCCATTACTACATCACAAATTCTCGCAGGAGATCTTCTGAAAATAAGAGATAATTGTTTTGTTGTATGAGGAACATCCAACTTCTTAAAGACCTCACTAATTAAATACATCTTTCCATAATGTTCTTGTTTAAAATCATAATTTTTCCAAAATTTTTCCTTCTTAATAGGATGTAAATCTGCAATCTTTAATTTAGCAAAGATGTCCCAATTTGCTTTTTTATTTATCACATAATTTCTATGAGAAGGATCAAAAATAGAAGTTAAATTAAGGTTTTGTAATAAATTATCTATATATTTTTTCTTAACTCCCTGAGAAATCCTAAGTTTTCTTGACCCCTTTGAACCAGCATAAATATTTCCTTCACCAGCAAAAAACCCCCTTAAGATATCAGCAGAAAATTTTTTCTTATCCAGATATTTTTTAATAATCTTATGCCATTCTTTAACTAAGTGAACAGAAGCTATCCTAAAAATGTAGTAAGGTTTTGTTGCTCTCTGATGAACATAATATTTAACAACACAATTAAAATAACCAATATTAGGGCGAATCTCTTTATCTGGACAATAAACATAAATTCTGGGATTAAACCTATTACCCTCAAATAATTTATTTATTGTTTTATAAAAGAAATCTATAAGTTCCAAACAATTGTTTGTAAAAGTTATTTCTGAGGTTGTTTTATTATCTCCCTCAGCTAACCATAAACCAACGCATTCTGCTATGGATTTATCTAATAACTTATCTTCCATATAATCTATAATATAAATTATTTTTTAAAAGAGTGTATTAATTACAGAGTTAACTATCATCATCAATTCCTAAAATTAACTCTTTTTCTTTAACCATAAAAATAAAAAAGACTTATTAGTTTTTAAATCTTAGTAACTAATGTACCTTATAACCAAGATATATCCTCCTTAATAATTTTCTATAGCTGTAATTTAATAAATAATAAGAAATTTTATTAACATCTTTTGAAGTTTTATTGGATATCTATGCCTTTGAATTTTTTTATTGATTCTATTGAGAGATATTTCTACAAATTATTAGATTTAAATCCCAAAAATTTTTACTATTAATTTCTCATTAGCAACTGTAATTAATTTTATTTTTGTAATTAAGATTACCAGATACTAACTACTTTGGCCAGACATACTCTAAACAATCATCAACTTTCCAACCAAATTTTCCATAATGTTCTTTATCTTTTCTCAATAGATTACTTTTATGACTATCATGAAATTTCTTTTTTCCAATCCATGAAGGTTCTTTTATTTTTCCTTTTATATTTTCAAACTTCATATTATTAACAAATCCTCTTGAAATCCATTCAAACAAACAAGTATTGTAATATAATTTCAAAGAATTAACATTACCTTTCCACATTAATACAGCAGGATGATTTCTCCATCCTCTTGTTTTTGTTCTATTTAAAAGAATATTCAATATTTGAAATGCTTCAACTCTTTGTTTTCCTAATCTTCGATTATCTAAGACTCTTGCATTTTTTTTAAAATCCTTGTAAGGAAGAAATGTTTGCATTTTTTATTTAAAAACCCCAAATAAAAATAGCGGGGGCAGGATTTGAACCATGCGACCTCCGGGTCATGGGCCCGACGAGCACTCCAGATTAAGCTCCATGAAATCTTTTACAACTTCTATGGATCTGCTCCACCCCGCTATACAATAAATTAAAATCCAGATTTACTTATAAATCTTGTGATTGAGAATACTCCTCAACCAATATTCCCAAGCCTGCTCAGGTTTTAAGAATTTGCTTTCAGAATACAATTTCGCAGACTTTCTCATCAAACTAAGTTCTCGTCTTACACTCCCAAAACCAGAATTAAAATTAAAATAATAAGCGCCCCGACCAAGACTCGAACTTGGATGCCCGTGAAGGCCCAGATTAGCAATCTGGTGCAATACCCTTATGCGATCGGGGCTTATAATTGTTCTAGAAATTAACTGCTTAAAAAGTTTTGGATGGTAAAATTTTTTGTGTTATCCGAAAATTAGTTCATAACGACAAAATAAATCAAGTTATGAAA
>CAYWQI010000011.1:0-20400 GCA_964460535.1 Candidatus Woesearchaeota archaeon | reverse complement strand
CAAACATAATAATCTTTTTAAACAATAATAAGATTAATTTATTATGGCAAGAGTAGAATCTTATGAAAGAAATGCAAGTTATATTTTAAGAAAAGCTTTCTATGGAAAATATTTACAATGCATTAATAATCCTAAAATAATATTAGAGATTGATGATGTAGAAGGAGATAGCAGAAATCTTAAACTTCAGGCATTCAATAAATTAACAGGAAAATATCAATCTATAGAAGTTAATAAATTAGGACTTTATGTAGAAATATCTCAAAGTCAATATGGAAAATTTGTGAATGATCCTTCTCTATTAGAAGATATTATTTTAGTTCATAAAAATTCTAGTTTGGCTAGAGAAGCTAGACAAAGAGAAGCAGTAGGGCATCCTAATGATTTTCAATTAGAAGATGAGGGAAATTATGAACCTGTCACAAGATCAGGCTCAGATCCTGATAGATCTATGATATTTACTTAATTCTTATAAATACCCATCAAACCTCTTCACATCCTGAACAGAACTTCCAAGTCCCTTGCCCAGTTTGTCAACCCTCTCTCCTTTAGATTTTAATTGATTCATTATTTTATTTATCTTTTTCTTTTCTGAATTATCAAGTTTATTAAAATCTTTGTCAAATTCTCTTGTTGTAAATACTCCAAACATATTATAACTTAGAAATATATTATTAAAAAAATTATTCATTAATCTATTAAAAATTAATCTCACCCAGTACTAACTACAACTTTTTCTTTACTATCTTCATCTATAATTACTGTATGTTCAGATTGAGCAACTCTTTTTTTTGAGGATTCAACAAGTTGTGAAAATTGATGGAGATTTTCATTTTTTTCAAGTTGGAATAGTGCTATCTTGACTTCTGGTATTGAAAATTTTTTTGAATTAACCAACCATCTTGAACAAAAAGGAAGAGTTGAATAATTCTCTTTAATATAATCCAAAACTTTTCTTGCTGTTGGATTTCTTATTTGTTTAAGGTCTTGTAAAAGATAAATTCCTGAAGGATTTCCATCCTTGACTCTTCCACTTGCTGTTTTTTCAGTTGCAAAAGGTTCTATTGCATATGCTCCTTCAGGCAAGTAATTTTCATTAGTTGTTTCTGTATTTTGTAGAGTTATTCCTGAATGTAATTCATATTGGTCTAAGGAATGTCCTGTAAGATTTACTATTGGCTGGCAATTGTTTTTTTCAATTTCTTTTTGAATATTTTTTCCAAGTTCTCCTAGTGAAATTTCTGGATTTGATTTCAAGGATTTAATTCCAGAACTTAATCCAAATTCTGAAGCTTGAATTAATTGTTTGTTAATCTCTGAATTTTCTAAATCTAAAGTAAATGCTGTATCTGCAATAAAACCATTTATATGAACTCCAATATCAATTTTTAAAAGTCCTGATGCAAGAGTTTTATCATCTGCTGAAGGAGTATAATGTGCTGCTATTTCATTTATTGAAAGATTTGTAGGAAATGCTATTTTTCCTCCAAGTTCATGAATTTTGTCTTCAATTTTATTTGCTATTTCTAATAAAGGAACATCTTTTTTTATAATTTCTCTTGCATATTTTTTAACTTTTATTGTTATTTGTCCTGCTTTTATTAAATTGTTTTTTTCTTCTGAATTCATTTTATATAATTATTATAAAAAAAGAGAGTTTTTAAGATGTTTGATTTTTTAGAATTGGTAATTCAGGATAAAATCAATATTAAAATCTAAACTTCAGTCACTAAAGATAAAATCAATAATAAAAATCTTCAGTATCTAAAAAAACATCTTAAAAATATCTATCTATTCTATGAAATCTATAAAAGACACATTTATCTAATAAAAACCAAAATAAAAAAATTTTTTAAATGTATTTTTGTTTTAATCTTCTATTTTTTGGAATAAAATTTGTTATTTTTTCTTCTGATGCCTGGGCACAACCTAAAAAATCTCCTGTTTCTTTAAATTGTATTGCAACAAAACCTTTGTCTTTTGTAGGAGTGGAAATAGGTAATTCATTTCCTGACATCCATTCTTTTACTTGTTCTGAATTTAATTGAATAATATTTTTACTTATTTGTTTTGCAAAAATTTGTGTTCCTTCTATACTTAATCTAACATCTCTTTGTCCAGTTGATTTACTTTCTATAATTTTTCCTATATAAACACCTGCTCTTTCAATGTAAATTGTATTTTCAAGTTCTCTTATTTGATTTCTAGTGAAATTTCCTTGAAATAAAAAAAGTCTTTCTTCTCCTCTTTGAATAAGAATTCCTGGAATTTTATTTATTCCTAGTCTTTGATTTAAATAACTCAAAATTTCTCCATGTTCTGAATAAGATAATAATTTTAAATTTTGAAAAGGCATTTTAATTCATTTTTTTATACTTAGACAAAGTTTCTCTTTTGTCTCTTAAATTTTCTATAGATTTACTTATAAGATGTATAATAGTAATTAAAACATAAGGAATTAACAGGAAAACACTTATTATATACAAATAAGAGATTAAAACAATTCTGTTATAAAAATTAGAATAATTAATTAAATAACTTGAACCTATGAATGTTACAAGTAATATAACACCTGCGATTATCCAAATTATCTTTAAAATGTGTGGAATTTCGTCTTCTTTCATGTTTAAAATAAATCTTTTGTGTTTTTAAATTTGTTTGTTATTAGTAACACTTGGGATTATAATTAATAATTTTCTACTTAGAAAATTTAATAAATTAAGTCATCAAATTTTTTTGTTAATTTCTCGTCAGTGATTGCATTTGGATTTATTGCTTCTGTTAGATTGAATACTCTAGGAGCTTGCCTTATTTTGAAGTAGTTCAATAAAAGTTCTCAGGAATCTTTGATTCTTGACACTTAAAAATACCCTGCAACTTGATGCAATTGGATTTTTATTTTTGGAGTTAGGATTACTAGGTATTATTTTTCTAATAAGTAAAACAAATCAAAAAACAAATTTAAATTATTTTTTAAAGAAAAATTAAAGTCAAGATATTTCAATAATAAAATATTTAAAAGACCTTTTATTAATTAGTTTGAGAAGGATATTTTGCTATTGTTTTTTTCACATCTTTAAATTTATGAATAGCACCTATTATTAAATATATTATAGTTATTATAAAATAAGGAACCAAAAGATACATGCTTATGATGTAAAAATTTGAAATAAAAACAACTTCTTCAGTTGAATTATTTTGTTGCATTAAATAATTTGAAATACCAAAAGTTAAAACTAAAACAATTCCTAGTATTAACCAGAATACTTTTAATGTATGAGGTATTTCTTTTTTCATGTTTAATTAAGAGTTTGAGTATTTTTAAATTTGTTTGTTTTGAGTTTTTATTTTTTTATTTTCTTTAATTTCGCAATGAAAAAACCTTCGGTATCATTGTCATGAGGGTAGATTCTTGCTGTTTTTTTTATTTCTTCTGAATATGTCTTGTCTTTCCATTTTGTTATTCCTTGTCTAATAAAAAGTTCTTTTGGAAGATTTAATTTTTCTATTTTTATTTTTCCTTTGAAATCTTCATTTTCTAGAATTGAATTTATTATTTCTTCATTTTCTTCTGGAGCATGAGTGCAAGTTGAATAAATAATCTCTCCTTTTTCTTTTAAAATATTTAATGCATTTGAAAGCATTATTTTTTGTAGTTTGCTTAATTGTTTTATTGTTTTTGGATTCCACATTCTATAAGTTTGTTGAGAACTTCTTAATGTTCCTTCTCCAGAACAAGGAGCATCAATTAAAATTTTATCAAATTTAATTTCTGGATTGTATTTTAGAATTCTCTTGCAAAATGCAGGGCCATCTTTTCTTGTTATAATTGTATTTGTTACTCCACATCTTTCTAAATTAGATGCAAGAATTTTTAATCTTCCTAAAGAAACCTCATTTGCTATTATTGTTCCTGAATTTTCCATTTCTGAAGCTATTTGTGTTGTTTTGCTTCCTGGAGCTGCTGCAAGGTCAAGAATTAATTCTTGTTTTTCTGAATCTAAATTCAAAGAAATAACTGGAAGAGTTGATGCAAGTTCTTGAACATAATAATATCCTAATAAATGTTCAAGAGAACGGCCAAGTTCTCCTGGAGAAAGTTCAGATTCAATAATCATTATTTCTGGATAATTTTTCCAGGGTTGTTTTATTTTCCAATTATAATTATTTTCAAGTTTTTCTTTTAATTTATTCGGAGATATTTTTAAAGTATTGCAACGAATTGATTTAACTGGTTGTTTGGATAATATATTGATATAATTTTCAAAATCTTTTTTTTCAGGTAAAAGAATTTTTAATCTTTCTAAAAATTCTGGTTTTAAATTTTCTATTGGTTTGAAATTTTTTTGTTTTTTCATTTTTTAATTCTTGCAATTACAGGATTTAATTTTTTTTCCTAAAAAGAAAAAAGGATAGAGTATATCAGAAATACAACAAGGAATTATTACAGATATTAAAATTATTAAAAAACTTAATATTAAAAAAAGAACATCAAGATTACTTGTATAAGTTATTAAATAGAACAAGCTTGCAAAAACAGATATTCCTACATGAAACAGATGAGGAATTTTTGTTAAAGTTGTTAAAACTCCTAATAAACTTCCTCCTAAAGCTATGCTCAAGATTATCAGAGGTATTTCAATCAAAGGTAAATGAAAATGTGGAGAAAATTGAAAGATTAAAGAACCTAACCAGGGAAATATAACATCACTTAAACTTCCAATAATTATTGCTCCTGTTATACCTACAAGAATTGCTTGAATTGCTTTTTTCTTGTATTTATAAAAAATACCTGCAGTAACAATTGAAGAAGCAAAAATATGAATAAAATGAAGAGAATGAAAAATCTTCTCATTAATATCAAGAGAGAAATTTATAAAAAATAAAGAAATTGCTAGTGCAAGAATTGTTGCCAAAGCTGTAAAAGGTAAATGATGTTTTAATTCATGAAATAATTCTTTATATGTTTTTTTCATACTTAGAAATATAAATTCAGAGTTATAAATTGTTTGGTTTTGGTAAAATCTTTGGCAATTAGTTTGAGTAAATTATTTAAACTTATGACTAAATCTATTTTTATGAAAAAAATTATTTGGCAACCATCTAGAATCTATGGATATAATTTTGGGATATCATTAGATAGGAATTTTGCAAGAGAAATAATAAAGACAAAAGTTCCTGCTAAAAGGAAGAACAGACTAAATGAAATAGGAAATGAAGAATTAAAATACTTTAGATTTACTCGGTTGAACCCATATACTTTTTATGAAGATTCTTATTTTGTTAAACGAATTAATATTGGTCAAGATGGAGTTTGGTTATCTACAGAATGCAATAAGGATAACATAGAAAGTTTACTTAAGGAAGAAACAAAACCTCTTGAATATCGTTCTCATAATGTAGATACAACAAAACAAGCTTATGTATTAATGTCATTGTTTGATAGATGGGTTGATTTAGCTAATGTTATAAAGGATGAGTAAATTTTCTGTTCTCTTTAAACAAAATTTAAATTTCAATTTCCGATAAATATTTAAAATAAAAAATTTTTACATTATTATGTTAGGAGAAACACTACAGAATAATGATGTCTATATATTCTTTGAGAATGATGAGATTGAAAGATTGGGATATGAAAAAATCAAAGGAATATATGTTAATTTTCAAGATCCTTCAAGAATCTGTCCATTAGAAGCATCTGTTAATGATGAAATTGAGGATGAAATAAAAACTTCTGGAAAAAAAGATGAAGAAGGGTTTTTTCCTTGGTTTCATATTAAACTTAATAAAAGAAAACATGAAATTCTTGTAGAAAGAAGAACTTGTGGAATACATGAAGGATTTAGACATATAGATTTATTAGATGCTAGTAATATTGAAAACTTGAATCCTGGAATTAGATTTGCTTATAGACAATTAAAACATTATAGATCTAAGTATTCTTTAGAAGAAACTTAAGATTAGATTTAATGGTTGTTCAATTCAATTTTTGACGGATCCGTTTGTATCAATCTGAAACAATATTTTTTTGGAGAAATTTCTGCCTTCCGAAAGTTTTATATAACTCCTTTAATTGAATATATTAAGGTATCAGGGAATACCTTAAGTCTTCGGACATCCCGCTTATGTATTCCCGGTTCTGGGCTCTGCCAAGGCCGGATTTTATTTAAAATGAAAAAAGAGAATTTGAAAAGAGTTTCTGTTTATATTGATGGTGCAAATTTTTATTATGGTTTGAAAACAATAAATCAAAGATATTCTGATGTTTTCTTTGATTTTGAGAAATTTGTTAAGAAAATTATTAGAGAAAACAAATTAGTCACAATTTATTATTACAATGCTCCACTAAAGGAGAACTTTAACAAATATGTTTATTGGAATCAAATGGGGCTTTTCGCTCGTTTAAGAAAAATTCCAAAATGCAAAGTTATTTTATGTAAAAGACAAAGGAGAGTAGATGCTGAGGAGAAAGAATATTATATAATAAAGGGAGATGATATTCATTTATCTTTAGATATGTTAAGAGATGCCTGTAAAGACAAATATAACAAAGCAATTTTAATTTCTGGAGATGGAGATTTTACTCAATTAGTAAATTATGTTAGACAAGAAAAGAAAGAAGTGGATATTTACGCTTTCAAAGATTTAACTTCTGTTGATTTGATTAACAAAGCAAATAAACATTTTTGGATTGATAAAAAAATGGTTAATAAAATGTTTTTGAGAAAGAGAAAAAATAAAAAATGAAATGTACAATAGTTTATTTATTAAAATGCAATGTAAAAAAACTTGATGAAAAGTTTATTAAGAAAGTTAGTAAAAAAACTTGATGAAAAGTTTATTAAGAAAGTTAGTAAAAAAACTTGATGAAAGATTTAAACATTCAAGAATAATATTGATTTATTAGAAATGGAAAAGGAGGAAAAGATAGAGTTTTTGTTATTGCTAAAAGAATTAAAAATGCCTTAGAATTTATTTGTTCTCAAAGAAAAAATAGCAAAAATTATGTTTTTCTAACAAACAGAAATAAAAATATTCTATTAGAACAATTCAATTAATTGTAAAAAAAGTTGTTAAAAGTGCAAAAATTGAATCTTGGAAAGAAATTCATCCATATACCCTAAGACATAGTTTTGCTACATCTCTTATTAAAAACAATTATTCTTTAACAGATGTGCAATTCTATCTAGGACATAAAAGTCCTGAAACATCTATAATTCATACTCATACTTCAGGCAAAATTATAAGTATCAAAAGTCCTTTTAATTTTAATTCTATTAAAAATGAAAAGCTAATTGAGATTAAGACAATTTAAAGATTCAAAAATCACCTAAAGTTGTTTGTTTTTTTCCTTCAATAATTTCTTTTATATTTATATTAAAAAGATGCAAGATATTTTCAACTGCTGGAAGAATCTGTCTATTAAGATAATATCCTATATCGTATTGTCCTTTTTCATTTGGAAGTTTTACTCTTTCTCTTACTAGATTATTTCTTGACTTGCTTTTATTATTCGGCATTTCTGAAACATAATATAAAATAAGATTACCTTGTGAAATTGGAATTTTTTGTTCTTTCATTTTTCTTGCAGCAACAACATGTGGTGAAATTGCCTTGTATTCTGAAAGAGGTTTTTTTAATTGTGTCTTTATTGTTAATTCTTTTAATTGAATTTTTCTTTGTTTTAATTTTTGAATTATTTCTCTCAAATAAACCATTGCCTGGGTTTCATTTCCATGTTCAAGTATTAATCTAATCACTTTATTTTGAACTTCTCTTGCAAGAGCACACCAATCTCTTCTAACTGTTTCAAATCCTCTAATTTTTATTTTTCCTTGGTCATCTATCAAAGCATATTTCTTTTTAGCTCCAACATTTCCTCCTCTTGTAGTTACCCATATTCCTCTTTTAAAAAATCCTTCAAGTTCAAGTTCCATAACTCCTGGAAGTTCAGAATTTAATTTTTTTAATAATTCTTTAACCTCAGAACGTGTTTTGTTTTTTAGAGTAAAGCCAACTGAATCAGTGTCTCCGAATATAACTTTAAATCCTGATTTTTCAACCTTGTTTATTATTTCTTTATTATATTTTCTAACTAAAGCAAGAACAGAAGCAGAAGCTTCTTTAGAATAATATCTTGCTCCAAAAAAACCAAGATAACCATGAGCTGAAGCAGATAAAACCTTAAAAGCATTGCTTCTTGCAAGAGTTAGAGGGTTTGGATTTTTCTTATATTGAGATTTGAATTTTTTTCTTAATAAAAATATTTCTTTTAATAACAAAGGAAAAAAACCTGGTTCTTTGGAAAAATAAAATTTCTTTTTTTCATTTTCAAATTCTATCTCTGGAGTAGAATAAACATTTTTTGAATTTTCTTTTTGTTCTTGGACTAAAGTGGATTTAGAAATATTATGACTAATAATAATACTTGTATGCATTGAAGTAAAATCAAACATTGCAAGATTTTCATAAATTCCTGGAGTTGGTTCAAAAACAAATGCTCCTTTAACACCTCCTCTTGCTCTTCTGCTTGAAATTTCATCATGAACAGGTCTTTTTTCAGGTATTTCATTGAATTTTTCAAGATTATGAAGAATATAAGATTCTGTATATTTAGATAATCCTGCTCTTGAAACTTCAAATACTGGTTCTTGAACTGTTTTTGTAAATTCCAATAAATCAGGCCACATTTTTTCAATTAAACCTATGACAAGTTTTGAATCATGTAAATTATATTCATAAAAATCCTTGAGTTTTCCATCAGGTATTTCATCTGTTAATTTTAAATCAAACTTTTTTTTAGTGTCTTTTAATAATTCTCTTGCTACTTCATTTAATGAGAGAGTTTCAGATTTTAAATATTGTGAATAAGCAGTTTTAACAAATTTTAATAAATCTATGTGAGTTATTCCAAATATTTTTCCTGTCATACCTGATGCCCCTGGTCTGGAAAACCTTGGTTGGCTGTTATCAAGACCTAAAGAAAGTTTAATATTATATTTTTCTGCTCTTGATTTTAAATAAGGCAAGTCAAAATTATCTGAATTATAACCTACAAGAAAATCTGGTTCTTGTTCTTTAACAGCTATTGAAAATTTTTCTATTAATTCAGACTCATCTTCTACATATTCAACATACTTCTGTTTTTTTAAAGTTGTTTTTTTCCAGGTTATAACTTTTTCAAAACCTTGATTATCTACAAGAGAAACCATTAAAATTTGTCCTTGTCCTAATTTAAGTTTGTCTGTTTCAATATCATATCCTAATATTCTTGGTTTAAAGATATTCTTTTTTATTGATTTTTTTTGGTCTGGTTCTGAAGGTTTTATCTCTTTACAGGATGTTGCATCAACACATAAATCAACATCAAGAGCTTCTGAAAGTCCTCCAAATTTTCCAGTATTGTCAAAAATCTCTCCCTGAATCTTGCATTCTTTTAAAGGTATAAGTTTTCTTTCTATTATATAGTGTGTAATAAAACCAAGGTCATATCCTCTTCTTTTTTTAATTCCTTTCATATCTAATTTATCTGCTATGTCATGCAAGTCCTTGTAATTTGTTGCAAATATTTTTAATGCTTGAACTTTTTTTCCAAGGAAATTTTTTTCATGTAGTTCAACTTTTTCAACCCGAGTTTTACGTCCTTTAATGTCAAGTTTTATTTTTTTTATTTTTTCAATTAAAGCATCAATTTTGTCATTTTTTATCTTATTCTCTAAAATTGCCCAAAAATAAATATCACAAGTATCAACTAGACAAATTCTTTTTCCCTTGTTATTTCTTCCAATAACCCTTATATAATTTTTTCCTTGAAAATCAAAATAATCATAATCTATTGGTATGAAATCAGTTTGAAATTCTTGTTTTAAAGTCATAAAAATTTAAAGTAACTCTAGTTTTTAAAGATGTGGGGATTAGATATCTAGTAACACTTGGAGTTTTGTTCAATAATTTCCTGTTTCACAGAGGTAATAAATAACAAGAAATTTTAATTAATATCTTCTGAGGTTCTTTTGGATAATTGTGCCTTTAAATCCATTATTAAAAGATATTTCTGTAACTTGTTATGTTTAAGATTTGAAAGTTTTTACTATTAATCCTTTTTTAGAGAATGGGGTTGATTTATTTTTGTATTTAGTGTTACTAGATACGTAATTAGATATTAAAAGTTTATATTATGTCACTCCTTAGTAAAGACATATAGAAAGATTTATAAAGTTTGAAATTAATTTTATTATATGGTAAAAAGATTATATGGAGTAGTATTACCAGAAAATTTAAACTTGCAAGGAGCTTGGAATCTTTCTAGTGCTTATTCTGCAATACCTAAAAAAAATGTGACTTTTGCTCAAAGTCCAGAAAAAGCAAGAATTAATGCACTCTACAGAGGATTTGCATCTCAAGGAAATACTTCTATGTATAAATTAATTATGGCAAAATTGAAAACCCAGGGAAGAGGGATAGATGCTGAGGTTTATCCTTTATCTGGTAGGGATTTTGAACAACCTCAAGAAACAAGAGATACTTGGCAAGAAATGGATTTAGCTGTAGAGATGGCTGAATCCAGAGGAACTAGTCCAGAGGAATGTTATTCAGATGCTAGAACACTGATGGATTTATCTAGAGAATAAGATAGCAAATTATTTATAACCTAATTTCTTAATTTTTATAAGAGTTAATTTAACAAATGGGATTAAGTATTAAAGACATTGTTCCAAAAAAAGATATAGAACTTTCTGAACTTAGTGGTAAAACTATTTGTGTTGATGCTTTTAATACACTTTATCAATTTTTAACTACAATAAGGCAACAAGATGGAACTCCTTTAATGGATAGTAAAAAAAGAATTACAAGTCATTTGTCTGGTATTTTTTATAGAAATATTAAACTTCTTTCTGAAGGAATTAAATTAATTTATGTTTTTGATGGCAAGGCTCCTAAATTAAAATGCAAGACTCATGAAAATAGAACAGAACATAAAAAAGAAGCAAGAGAAAAATATGAACAAGCAAAAAAATCAGAAAACATATCTGAAATGAAAAAATATAGTTCACAACTTGCAAGACTTGATGCAGAAATTATTTCTGAAAGTAAAGAACTTTTACAAGCAATGGGAATTCAAGTTATTCAAGCTCCAAGTGAAGGAGAAGCAGAAGCATCACATTTAACAAGAATAAATAAAGAGATATTTGCAACTGCAAGCCAGGATTATGATAGTTTATTATTTGGAACTCCTAGATTATTGCAAAACCTGACTCTTGCAAGAAAAAGAAAAACTCAATACGGATGGGTTGAAGTTAAAACTCAATTAATAGATTTAGAAAGAGTATTAAATGAACTTGAGATAAATCTTGACCAATTGATTTGTCTAGGAATTTTAGTTGGAACAGATTACAATCCAAAGGGAATCCCTGGTATTGGACAAAAAAAAGCCCTGGATATTGTAAGAAAACACAAACAACCTGTTTTGATATTTAAAAGTGTTGAAGAACAATTAATGTCAATTCCTGAAGAAGATAGATTTGATTGGCAGGAAATATTTCATATTTTTCATCATCATTCTGTAGAAGACAAGGAAATAGAATTTCCAAAACTTGATGAAGATAAGATTAAAGAAATACTTGTTAAAGAACATGACTTCTCTAGAGAGAGGGTTGAAAAACAACTTTCTAAATTAAAAGACATTGAAAAAAGAAAAAAACAAAAAGGTTTGAATGAGTGGTTTTAATTAAATATTTAGAAATAATTATTTTTTAAAAAAACTCTGGCTTATAACAAACTTGCTGGTAGAAAAAAAACCTCTGTTTTGTTGATTTTTTCTTGTTTTTTTAAGGATTGTATATTTGCAATAATTGCTATCTCTGGATTATAAGAATGAATAAAACTTCTCAAGGCTCTTGTTATTTTTGGAGTAAACTTAACTTCAATAGGTAATAATTTATTATATGAGTCACTAAAAACAAAATCCACTTCTGCCTTAGATGTTGTTCTCCAATAATTTGATTTTTTATAATGAAAAGTGTTTAGTATAAAATTTTCTAAAAGTTTCCCTTTTTCCTCATCATTAAATTGAAATCTATTAACTTTATAGTTTCTTAATCCTAAATCAAAGAAATATACTCTAGGATTCTTCTTTAATTCAGTAGCAAGATTTTTATGATAAGGTTTTATTATTTTTATTACATATGTTTCTTCTAGAATTTTCATAACTTGTTTTAATTCTTTAAGATATAAACCTGTGATGTTACATACTTCATTATAATTAATTATTTCTCCATTACAATTTGCTAGATAATCCAATAAATCCAATACTGGTTGTTTATATTTTGTTCCATATAATTTTAAGATATCTTTCTCTATATATGTTAAAAATAAATTTTTTAATAAAACTATCTTTTTTTCATTGTTTTTTTCTAGAACAACTCTAGGATATCCTCCAAAAATAAGATATTCTTCTAAGTATTTATTTAGAGTATCTAAAAAAAGATTTTGCTTGTTCCCTAAATCTTTCCTTAAATCTTTAATTGAAATCTTATTTTTATTATAATAATTAAAAGCATTTATATCTCTTGCCTTTAAAAATTCTGAAAAAGAAAAAGTCCTTAAATCAAAAAATAAAACCCTTCCTACAAGATAACTTCCCACTTCTGTTATCTCCAAAGTTGAAGAGCCAGTAATAAAAATTTTTATATTACTTGTTTTATCATAAACTAATTTTAATAATTTTCCTGCATTTTCTATATATTGTACTTCATCTAAAAGGAAATAGTGTTTTTTATTTTTTTCAGAAATAAAATATTCAAGATATTCCTGAGGATTTTTTTGAAATTTGTTTTTTTCAATTTCATCTTCAAAAGTAATGTTTGTTATTTGATTTTCTGAGATGCTTTTTTTCATTAATCTTTGCTTTATTTTATTCAGGAGTGTTGTTTTTCCAGATTGTCTAGGGCCTCTTATTGCAATAATCTCTTTTGAAAATAACCATTTTTGAATATCTTTTTCAATATCTCTTTCAATAATTTTAGAATTTTCCATAGAATAACAAGAATTTTGTTGTTTATAAACTTTTCGTTTTAATAGCCTTATTTAGAAAAGTTTTTTCGTTTTAATAGCCTTATTTAGAAAAGTTTTTTATTTTTAATAAAAATATTTAAACTATATTTAGATATTACAAAAATTTTAATAAAAATCCAACCATAATAATCTGTAGGTATTGTTATTTTTAAATATTTAATAATTCATTATAGTAATTTATTATTAAATTTAAGTTCTTTTATTTTTATCTATTCTTGGATTATAAAGTTTCTTGGCTTTTTCATAAATCTCTCTTGCTTCTTTGTATTTCTTTTTTTGAATTTGTTCTCTTCCTTGATTAAGAATTTCTCTTATATTTTCCATTTGTTCAATTTCTCTTTGAGAGAATTTCTTTTTTCTAAGTTCTCCACTTGATATTGCAAGAATTAATTCAAATATCAAAGAGACAAGTCCTCTTGCATAAAAAAGTAATAAGATTGGAAAACTATTTATCTTAAATTATCTTGAGCTATTTGTGGAATTGAAGAATGAGCAAATTTTACTATTAATTCAAAAAACCAATAAAAACCCTAGTTTAAAGAGAGTAAAAAGACCTTAATAAGAGGATTAATTATATCTTAATAATAGTATTAATTATAAAATGATAACAACCAAAAGATTTATAAACTATAACTCTTAGGTAATAACAATATTTTGATTATAAAATAATCAACCCTGTTGGTAAAAAGAGTTCTGTGATAAAATTAGAAGATGCAAAAAAACACAAAATCAAGAACAATCTTTAGAATAATTTTAATATTAAGTTTAATAACTTCATTAATTCTAGTTGCTGGTCCTAGTTCAGCTACAATTTCTGAAGAATATAATTCTGGATGGCAAAATTTTCGTTCAAATACTGGGTATGTTGTATGTGGAGATAAATATCCTTCTTGTAATTTAAACACTCTTGGATTAGATTGGTATTCTCCTAATTCAGGAGATATATATCATATAATCTGTGGTGAAACTAGTTTTGGAACTGATTGCTTGTTATGGGACCAAGGAGGTATGGGTAAGATATTTAATGTTCCTGAAAATAATGATTATTTTTTATTTTTAGGGATAGTTTATGGACTTAATTCTAAAGGTAATGATGAAGAAATGATTGGAGGTTATGATTGGGCATGGAATGGACAAACTGCTCAACCAATAACAGATTTAGGTCAAGGAAATAAAGAATGTGTTATGAGATATCCTTTTCCTGTAACAACAAAAGAAATCCATAATAAGGTTTGGTTAAAAGGAATTGGAGGAAGTGTAAATCCTTACAAATTTAAATTATCTACATGTATTTCTCAAGAAGATGTTGACAATGGTCTAGTTTATTGTGATAATGGGCAACCAGCAGTTGCAAATTGTGCTGATGATTGTGAACCAGATATTCAAAACACTAGTTGGAGTGATTGGGAAGATTTAAATTGTTATGAAAATCAGAGAAATCAATCAAGGTATAGGGTTGAATATGATGCTAATGATTGTGGATTCCAAAATGTAACTTACAGAGAATATAGATTAGTTAATGATTCTGAATGTGAAACTTGTGAACCAGATATTCAAATTAATTGGGATAATTGGGAAAATTTAGATTGCTTTAATAACACTCATAGACAAGAGTATCGTTCTGGAATTGAATTTGATGCTAATAATTGTGGAACTTTCTCAAATGAAAGTGTTGAAGAATATAGATTTGTAGAAGATAGTGCTTGTGAAGTGCCTGAATGTTCAATAGATAGTGATTGTGGAGAAAATTTTAATTCAAGTGAATATTGTTATGAAGGAAATTCTTATATAAATTCAACTGTTTATTCTTGTAATCAAGGAACTTGTGAAAATTCAACCTCAAGAATATTAATTGAAGAGTGTGATTTTGGTTGTTCTGAGGGTGAGTGTGAAAATGGACCTAAAGTGCCTGAAGTGAATATTACTTTCCCAAAAAATGGAGGAATTTATAATTATAATGTAACTAGTGCAGATGTGGATTTAGAATTTTCTGAAAGTTCAGATACTTGTTGGTTTAATCTAAATAATGGTTCTAATAAAACTTTTCCTTGTGTAAATGGAAGTACAAGTTTTGGAATTGCATCTAAAGAAGGTTTTAATGAATTGCAAGTTTGGACAAATGATACTTATGGAAATTTTAGTTATGATGAAGTTAATTATATTATTAATATAAGTGATGAACCAGGAGATGAATGCTCAACAGATAGTGATTGTCCTGCTGATAATTATTCAGATAATTATTGTGTAGGAGATGATGTTTACAGAGACTTTCATGACTTTTTCTGTTCTGATGGAAGTTGTAGTAAAAATGTTACTAGTGAATTAGTTGAAAAATGTCAAGAAGGTTGTTCTCAAGGATCTTGTATTGGTGAAGATGACGAGGATAATGGAAATGGTGGACACGGACACAAAACAATAATCTTAGGAAATCAAACTCAAGAAGAAGGAATTACCTTTGGTCAAAGAGATACTAGTGGAAATGTAACTTATATTGAACTTGGAAAATTAAGCATGGCTGATGAAAATGGTGATGTTAATTGGTCTAATGTTCTTTGGTGGCTTATGTTAATTTTACTTTTAATTTTAATTGTTGTTGCTATTGTGCTGATTTTTAGGAATTTATGATTAAATCTATATCTTCTTCTACCACAATTAAATTTTTAAAGATATCTCTCTAAAGTTGATAGTTTAAAATGGATTACGAAAAGAAAGAGTTTGAATTTCCTGAAAAAAGGTTTTTGTCAATGGTTATGAACTCTGGTGTAAGTTCTGATAAGGAAGAAAATTTTTATGTTGGAAATCTGATTTTAAAAAGATTGAGAAATAAAGAAGTTGTGCCGAGTTTAGTTGGATCTTTTACTGGAGAAATGTCTGACAGATAAACTGCTGAAAGAGTTTTAGTTGGTTGTGGTTTTTTTAGAAACCATCTAAAATGGTTGGAGAAATTTCATGGACGCCCAAATTATAAAGTTTATCTTCAACTAGGAAAGCCAAAATTTGTTGATATTGGAAGACCAAGGGTTGCTAGAAACCTAGAAAATTGGACAGATTATTTGCATGAATTTTTTGAAAGACCTTTTCAAGAATCTTTAAATAGTGAAACAATAAAAAAAGCAAGAGTTTTTGAGAATACTAGTTTTCATAAATCTTATCCAGATTATAGAGAATGGAAAAAACCTGGAAGACTTTCTGAAGATTATGAATTTGGAGATTTACAAAATAGGGATATCTTAAATTAATTTTAAATTCAAAACTAAAAAATCAAAGGATATTTAAACTAAATTGTCTATAGTAAAATATGCAAGGTTCAATTATATCTAAAAAAATAAAGGAAAAGAGATTATGTTATTAAATGGGCATGTTATTAATTCTAGTGATAATATAAAAGAAATTATAAAAGAAAAGCAATAAAAAATATTCTGGCAAATTTTTCTTATCCAAAGGAGGGATGTCTTTTTCAAGACTAAGGAATGAATTCAAAGAAATTTTATTCAGATGTTAGAACACTGAGGGATTTGTCTAGAGAATAAGACACTCATAATTATTTATTGACTAATTTTTATTTGATTATTCGAGACTTGTCTACCTGGAAAGATTACTTAAATTTTTTAGAGCTTGGATTAATAATCCTCTTATAAGAAATTATAAATCCCAACTTCCTATTAATATTTCTAATTCACTTACCATTTCAGAAGTGGATTCTGGTAATTTTAAAGTCATTGGTGAAAAATCTGAAGCTATTAAATGATTAGATATTCTGCTTAATAAAGAGCTTCCTATAAAATCATATAATTCTCTTTTTCTTTCTTGTATTTGTTCTTTTGGAATTTGATAAGGAATCAAAGACAATAAAGCATCTGAAGATTTATTAAAAAAGTTTTCTATATTTTCCTTGGAATATTTTACATTTAATTCATTTAAATGAAAATAAAATTGCCTAATATAAATATCAGGAGCATTCATTTTACTTATTCATCACTTTTCTTTTTGGTTGTTTAGTATCTTTATGAGCTCCAGAAGCCATATGTTTTTGTTGTTTTGCTTGTTTTTTCTCTAATTGTTTTGTTTGTTCTGCAGAAGATGCTTCTTTTTCTTTTGTTTCTTCTTGTTCTTCTTTTGTTTCTTGTTTTTCTTGTTTAGGAGAAGTTGATTGTGTTTGTTGTTGTAATTTTTCTTTCATTGTTGCTTTTTTCTGTTTAGCAAGAGCTGCAGCTTGTTCTTGTTCTTGAGCTTGTTTTTCTTGTCTTTTCTTTTTATATTGTAATTTTTCTGGAAGTTCAGTTGATTCAACTTTAATTATTCCATTTTGTTTAATTGCATTAACAGAAACTTTTCTTACTGGATTTTTTATTCCTCTACTCCAGATTATTTCATTTAGATATTTATCAATCTTGATTTTATTCAAATCTCTATCATAAATTTTCATGTGTTTAACAAGAAATTCTTTTATTGCTTTAACTGCTTTATTAGCTCTCTTGTATCTAGGAACTTTTCTTATTTCTCTTCCAAGAGGAATTACATAAGTTCTTTTTAATTCTATTTTATCCTCATTAGAAGATTGTTTATTATCTTTGTTCTTTGTATCTTTTTTAGAAGTTGTTTCTTTTGTATCCTTGTTTTTATTTGTTTTTTCTAAATTATTATCTTTATTAGATTCTTTTGGAATTTCTTTTTCAGTTTTCTTAGATATAAGTTTTTTTGTATTGTTTTCTTTTGTTTTTTCAGTATTTGATTCAGTAATTTTAGGTTCTTTTTTAGAATTTTCTTTTTTTACTGAATCTTGTTTTTCAGACTTTTTAGTAGCTTTAATATCTTGCTTTTTTTCTTGTTGTTTTGTTTCTTGTTTTTTTTCTGCCATTTTTATCCAAAGTGTGATTTTCTCTGTTTTCTTGGTTTTATATGTAATTTAGTTCTTCTCCATGAACGTCTATGTCTTGTTATATGAGAAGGATGAACTCTTTTTCCAGGTCCGAATTTTTTCAAAATAACCCAAACAGGAGCCCATTTTGTTCTTCTTCCTTGCTTTGCTAATTGTGCTTTTTTTTGTTCTTTTAAATATTGTTTTTTATTTTTTGTTTTTGGCATTTTAATCAATTCTTACAAAATCTTGTTTAGTTTGTGAACTTACTGAAGAAGGGCTTAATTTAAGATGCAATTTTTCTAATTGGGATTGAAAAATCTCTCTATTAGCTTCTCTATCAACTTCTGGATTTAAGTATGCTTCTTGTGTTCCTGGAAAGAGATATATTTGTCCTGATTGGAAAACAAATTTATCAAAAAGACTTCCATCAGTTCCTTCAAATTCTACATGATATGGAAAATCGTATGCAGACCACATTCTATTTTGAAATTCTTTAAATTCTCTTGTTGAACCTTGAAACCCATATTTTACAGATGTTGCAGGTATTCCTTGAGGTAATTGTGTGTTCATTTTTGTTCCCCTGTAGTTTTATTTTGTTTTCCAATATTTTCTAAAAATTCTTTTCCTTTTGATGTTAATTGTCTTCCTGGTCTCTTACTTCTAACTCCTTTAATACCTTTAGTTACTTCAGTAAATCCTGCAGAATCTGATTGTTGAAGAATAGTTCTTATTATTTTACCACCTGCTTTTCTAAATCTCTCTGGTTTGAATCCTCTGTTTTTTTTACTTCCATATTTTGTTTTTAATCTATTTACTCCAACAATTTCTCTTTTATATATTTCTCTTAAAATACTTGCTGCTCTTTTATACCAAAAATCAGGGTCTTCAGGATATCTTTCTTTTGCTGAAGAAGATTTAACTAATCTTGACCATTCTGGTTGTTTAAATTCAGGGATTTGTTTTAAAGCTTCAGCTAATTTTTCATTAAATTCTTGTGCAGGTAAATTGTATATTGACATTTTTGTTTTATAAATTTCTCTTATTGAAATTATCTATTTACTGGCATTCCTTGCGGAATTAGATTGTTGCTTTTATCAGCAATCTTTAACTTATAAAAAGCAGATTATTTGGGTTTATAAATCATTCGGTGGGTTTTTTAAAAAGAAGAAATTTTAATAAAGATTAAAGTAAAAATAATTGCAATATATCAAAAGTATTTACAATTAATCTCATAAGAGAATGAAATTTAAACTTTGTTTTTTATTAGTGTGACTAAATATAGGATTATTGAATCCTACTACACAAATCTTTAATTAGTTTAAAATATATTGTTTTTTATGATAAAGTGGTCTGCAAGTAGATTAGATGCTGCAAATTATTGTTTAATGTTGCTTTGGTTAAAGTATTATGATCCTTTAAAGCCTAAGCAAGAAAATCTTGCTGCATTTGCTAAAGGAGGTTTATTACATAATTTAATTGAAAATTTTTGGCAAGGTTTAGGGGATAATGAAAAACAAGTTAAAAGTCAATCAAAAGCATTTAAAAAAATTAAATACTATGATTCAGAAAGTTTTGCAAAACATGCTCAAGGAAAATGGATGCAAAGAGTAAAAGCATCAGAATTTTCTGATAATCCTATTTCTTGGAGATTTGAAAAACAGGAATTTGTAATTAAATCCCAATTAAAAGGTATTTGTCAAGAAATGTTTCCTATTTTATACAAAGAAGGAACTCCGGAATTTAGTGAACTTCCTATTGATTTTATTTTTGGAAATAAAAGATTTACTGGTAGAATAGATGAAGTAAGGATTAGGAATGGAAAAGTGATTATTAGAGATTTTAAATCAGGAAAACCTTGGTTAGGACACATGAAAATAAATCATGACCCTCAATTAACAATTTACAATGCTGGATTATGTGAACTTGCTAGAAAAGACCCTGAAATTGCTGAAAAACTTGGATTAGAAGACAGAGTTAAATATTATGGAGGAAATCCTCTTTTTGTGGATCCAGAAATAAACATGGAGTTTTTTATGGTTGAAGCACCTTATTTAATTAAAAAATTTGAAAATAATCCAAAAAAGTATTCTTCTGTTACATCTCCTCAAACAATTCTTCCAACACATAGAACTAATGAACATTTTTTTGAAGTTCTAAATATGATTGATGGAACAATGCAAAGAATTAGAGAAGGAATTGTATATGCTGAAAGAGGAAGAAAATGTGATTCTTGCAGTATGAAACAGCCTTGTGAAAAAAAATTATCTGAACAAGGAATAGGAAATCTTGAAGATTATGCAGGAAATATTTGTTTAAGTCTTGTTTCTCCAATGTATGCTAAAAATCAAGAAAAAGAAATACAAGAAATAAAGAAAAGGAAAAGGAAAGGAAAATCTCATCCTGACCAAATGTCTTTTAGATTACAATATAAAAATTCTCCTCATGTTTGTGGAAATTAAAGATTA
>CAYWQI010000010.1:0-23688 GCA_964460535.1 Candidatus Woesearchaeota archaeon | reverse complement strand
TTCATTTTACAAATTTTCCCCATTGTTTTTAATTTTTAAAATACATAAAATTTTTGATTTTTTCATTTTACAAATTTTTCCTGTTGTGTTTAATTTGGAAAAGGCATAAAATCTCTGATTTTTTCATTTTACAATTTAAAGTTTATTTAAAACAATAAAGTTTAAATACTTCATTATTCTTAAATATATTGTAAGCGAACCGGTTCTGTAAAAGGTTTGTGAATACAAACTGACCAGCGCTTTTGCGTGTTATTGGTTGGGAAGACCGCTAATCGCTTACAAATTATTTTCTTTTAATTCCTCCCAGTATTGTTTAATTTTATTAAAAGATATTCTTATTAAATTAATTTTTTTCCCTAAATGATTTTTTCTAGGATTTAACCCTCTTTTTCTATAGATTTTTGCATAATTATCTGCAAATGAACCAACATTTCTTCCTAATCTTTTTCTAAATTCAGTTATATTAATTATTTCAAAACCATAGTCATTTAACAAGGAGACAAGTATTTTCTTAATAATTCTAAAGTCTTCATCATTACATATAATTAGTGTCTTTGCATTCTTTTCTACATTTCTAACAAGCAAATAAATGCAGATTGCATAAAGTTTTGCAGAATCAAAATAGATATTTTTATCAAAAAGTTCTTTCTTTATTGCTTCTATTGAGTTGAATACTCTAGGAGCTTGCCTTGTTTTGGGGTGGCTCAATAGAAGGCTTAAAAATACCCCGCAGCTTGCTGCGGTTGGGATTTTTATTTTTACCATAATCTACACTCCAGGTTTTTATTTTTAATTTCAAGTTCTTCAACACTTTCATATAAATTTAATAATTCTCGAGAATCTTCTAAATTTAGAGCTTGATTTCCTAGTCTAGACAAGTCTATGTCTAGATTTGAATTACATCCTTTTCTAGAAACAATATCTTCTTTTGAAATATATAATTGAGCAAGACTTGCAGTTCTTTTCATTAATCTCTTGACTTGACATTCATAATTTTCTTTAGGAGAAAAAATTCCTGCAAACATTAATGAATTATCTGTAAAATAAACTCTAGAGTTATTTTTTTCAATATATCCAGAAGAATAATCCACAAAAACCTCACAATTTCCAGAATTCAAATCAAAACAAATATCTATTTGTTCTTTAGGATTTTCAGATAAAGAACAATTTTCATATTTAATATTTTTAGCTTCAAGTGATTCAAGTTCTTGTTGAACACTATCAGGAGAATTCACAAAACAATATTCTTTTTCTGCTGAAATCAAATAAATTAAATTACCTACTTTAAAAGGAAATTTAAAAGGCTTACTAAATAAATAAAATTTCTCTCCTTGACTAGGATTTTTTGAAATAAGATATTTATTTGCAAATACAGATTGAATTTCAGGCTCACTCCATTTTTTAAAACTTTTTTGAGAAACACTTATTAATTGTAATCCAAAATTTCCAGAATTCTCACATGAAGTATAAATTCTTGTTTCTTTAGGAAGAGTCATAGGAACAACTTGAAGACTTTGAAAACTTGTTTCAAGAGGATTTAATAAAACTCCAATTTCCTGTCCAAGTTTTGCATCAGTTTCCCTTTCTCCACTTGAAATAATCTGGCTTGCTATATAAATTGCAAAAAACAGAATAATACCTCCAATAATAATAGAAAATAACCATGCAAATGAAAGATTAAATTGTGCTTTGTTGGATTCTATAAATTTACTCTTCATTTAAATCTCTTCAATTCTCACAAGACCTTCATCATGAGACATTACTATCTTTAATTCAATTTTGCCTTTTGAATTTTCAATACAAAAAGGGTTTTCACTAGAAGTGATTTTATTTAGATTAATATTCTCTATTGTTCTTGAGATTTGTCCAGCTGCTTTTTCAGGAGGATAAAAAACAAGATTATCTTCTGGATTTGCATACATTTCTAATTCACTAAAAATATCTGAATTATCTCCTTTAGATGAATCTGAAAAATTAACAAAACATACTGCTTTAATTCCAGAAGCAAGAGAATAAGTTCTTTCCTGACTTCCTTGATGTCCACGCCATATATCATTTACATCTTCTTGCAAATTTGTTGTAAATTGTTTTATTTGAATATCTTTTTGCAAATCAAGAAATTTTGTTATAACATAAAAACCTACAACTAAAAAAATAACTATTAAAATAATTGAAAATATCATTCCAAAAGATAATTTTACTTGCGAGTGTTTAGATTCTGCAAGATTTCTGAATTTTTCTTTTTTAAAACTATTTCCTCTTTTTATTTTCATAAAAATTCAAGGATGAGAGTATTTTTAAACTTTCTTAATATGTGTAATTGGTAACACTAAATACAGTCGCTAACGCGAAATTAATCATAAAAATTTTCAGAGCTTAAATATAGTAAGGTATAGAAATATCTTCTAATAATAATGGATTTAAAGGCACAATTATCCAAAAGAACTTTAGAAGACATTAATTAAAATTTCTTAATATCAAATAGTCTTAATTTCATATTCTTAAAAATCAAACTCATTTTTGCGCATCTTTGCTAGAGTCTTGAAAGTTTTATCACAATCTTTATCATAATTAATTAAAAGAATTTTATATCTTTTTTTATTGCTCTTATTGAGTTAAATACCCTGGAAGTTTATTATAGTATATTTATAAATAAAATTAATATAAAAATACAATATAAACTCTAATATAAGGCAAGAAACTAAATAAAAATAATAACTTAAAAACTAATATAATTCTCCTTAGAACTTCAAAAAAGTGTTACAAAAAGTGTATCACTTTAGCTACAAAGTGTTACAAAAAGTGTATCACTTTAGAAAGATTGTAACTGATAACATCTGAGGTTTAATTAATAATTTCCTGTTTAATATATTAATTAATATTTTTTGAGTTTTTTCTATAAATGTACTTTTGTATTTTTTATTATTGAAAAATATTTCTGCAACTTGTTATGTTTAATTCCTAAAGTTTCTATTGTTAATTTCGTGTCAGTGATTGTATTTTATTGATTTTTGTAAATAGAATTAATATATAAGATTTAAATGATTTAACCTCATAAACGCATTCCTCTAATAATTGCAGAACATTCATCAGGAGCAGGAGTATTTCCATATTTATCCTGGCATTTTACATAATAACTCTTGTCTGTATTCCAATCAACATAATGTTCATTATTTTTAAGAGTTGTAACAGAACTTCCATCTTCAAATTGAAAATTACAATCTGAAATACCATAAACACAACTTGAATTTTCATTTGTTAAAAATTTCAAATAAGATTCTTCATGATAAAACCTTGTTATTTCAGGAGACTCAGTATCTGAATCAACATAAAATTCAATCATTTCTTCATCAGAATTTCCTCCTAAATCCACGCATTTAATATAAAATTTATAATCTCCTTCACTCAAATACAAGTCCTGGCTATGTTTATGAGAATTTGTTTCAAAGAATAAATTATAACTTTCAGTTTCTCCTGAAGCACTATAATAACATTTTGCTTTTCCATCTTTATATCCTGCTTGTGTTTCTGCATTCAGAGTCACTTTAACATCTTCTGTTGAACCTTTTATAGTTGTATCTGAAGGATTTGCTTTTGAAATAACTAAAGGTCTTGTTCCTACAATTGTAATTTCATAAGATTCTCTATTTGTATTTCTTTGACCTTCTTCAGCTTGAGGTTGGTCTTTACATCTAAAATAAAAATTATTATCTTGTTTATCTTCAATTCCAGTTAAAACTCCTGAACAAGCATATAACATCTGAGAATTATATTCTGTTATACTCTCTGAACAAGTCATAGGATTTTCCATGTTTTCATAAGATTGGTCTCTTCTTGACCAACGACAATCTGCTGGTTCATTTGTATAAACACTTAAATCAAGACTAGATTGATTTTGAGCTACAGGAACTTCATTACTTATTAAATCAGTTGTCACAATTTCAGGAGCAGTTACATCCAGACCTTCTTCAACACAAAATTTAAATACAAAATTTGCTTCATTTACATTTCCATTTGCATCCATACATCTTGTATAAAGAGTAAAATCATTGTCATTTTCAATAGTTAGATTTTCTGAATCTAAATTTGAACTTCCTGGAAGAGACATTGATTCTGAATGATTATAAGTAAATAAATTTGAATTTCCAAAATAATGTTGCATATCAGAATAATTTCCAACTCTATTAAAATCAATCTTACATTGAGCAGGTTCATTTGTTGTAATACCAAATTCAAGTGGTGTGAATGCTTTTACACATCCTGTTGTAGAACCTTCTTGAACAATTTGAACACCTTTGTCAGGAGGAGAAACTGCATTTGAAGGAGTATAAGTATGTCCTTTAGTTAGAACATCTTTCCAAGGAGTAATTTCAGGAGGAGTTGCATCTTTTCTACTTACCCAAACACACTTGCTTTCACTTGTTCCAGGATTAACTAATTCACAAGATTGTCCTAATGATTTACATTGATATTCAGAACAAGGAAGAGCACCATTTGCTTGTTCATTACATAATTCACAATTCTCTCCACCAGTAGGAGCTTGCCAAGATTCACATGAAAATTGCATTGTAACCTCTTTTTCTTTTGTTTTTTCATAATTCTCATAAAAATACCAAGCAGCAACACCTATTCCAATAGTAGTTGACCAACCTTTTGCACCCATTCCCAAAACAGTTTTATCACTAAAATGAAACAACCCTCCTTCACTAATTAATCCATAAGCGGTTTTTCCAGCCATAATTCCAATTAAAGCAGATTCACTTATAGTATTAAATGTTTCTTTATCATCTTCAAAAAACATACCAAGAAATTGAATACTTCCATAAACCATTCCAGCCCAAACAACACCTTGAGCAATATGTCCTAATGCAAAACCAGCCCCACGAGTAAATCTATTATTCCCCCAATCTGCAGACCAATCATAAGCATAATTTGCATCATCAGCCACTATCTTTCCTGTTGAAGTATCTTTTATTCTTCCGTTTGAATAAGTAATATCTTCTTGTCTTACTCCTTTAGAATCTATAATTGTATCATCCCCTTTAAATTTTAAATAGTCTTCAGAAAGTTGTTCAACTTCTATAGGTCTTCCAGATTTTTCAATAAAATAAGTTTTTCCATCTTTTTTAAAAATACGAGAAGTATCACTAGATAATTCAGCATTTCTGTTTAAAAGCTCTTGTTCTATATCTATTTTTTTTGAATCATCAATGTTTATCCACTCCCCATTAACTTTTGCTTGTTGAGTTCCATCAGATAATACTTTTATTTCTGTAGAAGTATGTTCCGAATCATCACTTCCCTTAAATTTAACATCATTATCAAAAGAATATGTTTTAGGAGGATTTGATGTTGAAACTCCTTCACTAACAGGAGTTAAAGTTATTGAAGTTTCAGTGTTGGTTCCTTCTTCTGAAGAATCTTCTTCAGATTTTTCTTCTCCGCTGTTTAAATCTTCATTAAGAGTAAATGTTTCACCTTCTATAGGGTTATAGCTTATAAATTTATCATTATTAATATCAGAATTTTTCCAATCACTACTATCAGCATCATAATCTTTTATTTGTTTATCCGAGGTATCATATGCAAGATACAGATTTCCTCCTGCATGCCTTACATTATATCCTTCAGGTATTTGCACTTCCTCCCCACGCACCCCTTCCATTGAAAAAATTCCAACAATGCCAGCAAAAGCCACAATTCCAATTATTAAAATCATAACTTGGCTTAAAGCCATTGCTTTTTTTGTTTTTGTTGTTATTAAATTATTTTTTTTATTTGACATTTATATTAATCCTCTCTCCTTTAAATATATCCGAGCATTTTTCTTAAATTCTTTTCCTTTCCAATTTGCAAAAAGAGAACGGCTTGCACATATTTGAGAGTTTAGAAATTTTCTCTGTTGTTCAAATAGTGAAGCATCTTTTTTTAATCTTTCTGAATAAAATATGACAAAATCAATATCTTCTTTAAATTGCATCTTTTATTGCCTCCTCACTTTGTTCAAATCTTTCTTGTTTTAAAATATCTGAAAAAAAACTTCTAAGGTGTTGTGCATCTTCTAAATCTTTTTTTCCTTTGAGCACTTTTTCCTTATAAGTTATTTCAAACTCAATCCAAGGAATATGAAACTCAAAATCCTGGATTTTTATTATCTGAGGATGTGTTAATTCAAAATATTTTGCCTTTCTTTTTTCAGTTACAGGAATAACTTCCATATTAGGAAACATTTCATTTTTTTTAGCAAATCTTAAACTATGTAAATTTTCTAAATATTCATAAGCTTCTTCTTCAGATTCTGTTTGATAACACCAATAACCTTTTTCATTTAATTCTTTAAATAACTCTAAAAATTTTTCCTTGTCTAATAAAGGTAAAAGCATATCAATATCTTCAGTTCCCCTAACCCTTCCAGTAGAAATACTTACAAATCCACTCACAATTAAATAATTTGTATAATCTTTTATAATCTCTAAGAAATTTTTTACAAACATATCTAATTCAGTCAGTTCTCTATTAATAATTATTTTATCTTCTTTTATTTTAAATCCTTTCATTATAAATGCCTCCTTTTTTCCTGAACAGCAATTCCAATTATTAAAATCATAACTTGGCTTAAAGCCATTGCTTTCTTGCTTAATTTTAAATCTCTCTTTTTATTCATCTTTAATCATCTCCTGGATTTGTTGTCTAATTTTTTCTATTTTTTCTGTATTTAATTCTAAAGATTTTTCCTTACATTTCATAATAAAATCTTTAACTTGCTTTTCTTGTTCTAAAGGATTCTTCTTTAAATAATATTGGTTTCCTTGTCTAATAGATTTTAAATTTTTCAAGAGATATTTATCTTCTTTATCAAATCCAAATAAATTCATTAATTCAATAGTGCAATCATGAATTTCAGATTTAATTCCAACCTTCATTAACAAGGAATAAAGAGATTCATAACAAGAATAATATGCAATAATAGTTTTCCATTTATTTCCTACTTTTTGAATTTCTTTTAAATCATCTTCTGATTCTTTTAGATAAGATTTATTAAGATTCTCTCTAGGTTCAATAAGTTCAATTCCATTCTTTTGCTTACAACACCATTTAATTTTATCCATTTTTCATAACTCCCACTAATCTAGAGATATTTCCAAAAAAGACATGATTCTTTTTTATTTCCTCTGCTAAAGCCACCTTCTTATTTAACATTTTTTTAAATTCTAAATAACTAAAAAAATGAGGATTTATTTCTTTAGAATATGACCACACAATTTGATTAAATTTATTCTTATTTTTAACATTAAACACAGCAATATCTAAATCAGAAGTTTCTTTTTGTTTACCTGAAGCATAAGAACCAAAAAGGATTATACTTTCACAATATTTTAAAAGTTCAGAGATAATAATAGAGATTTTACTAGAATTAATATTAAATTCAAGTGTTCTGAAATTTTCTATAATATTTAAAACAATATTTAATCCAGGATGTTCTTTATTCAGAAAAAACAATTTGTTTTTTCCTTGTTTTTCAGATTTTAAAATATTGTCTTTTTCAAGAGTATTCATTATTCTTGAAACTGTCTGTTGAGGCATATTAATTTCTTTTGCAATTTTACTGGCACTTATTTTTCTAAAATAATCTTTTCCAAAGACTTTCAAAACATCTACTCTTTTTTGAGTTATATTACCCATTTTGTAGTAACTCCGATATTTCTATTTTATTGCTTCTATTGAGTTGAATACTCCAGGAGTTTGCTCTGACTTGGCGGGGTGGCTCAATAGTAGGTCTCAAGGATGTAAATCCTTGATGATGCTCAAGAATCTTTGATTCTTGACACTTAAAAATACCCTGCCGCTTGCTGCGGTTGGGATTTTTATTCTCTTGTTTTAATCTTGGAGACATTATTTTTTTGAATTTAATTAATGTATCTTCTACTGGATTTATACACTGCCCAGTATTTTTTGGCATTTGTCTCACATGAATTCCATTGTTCAAATAAATCTCTTTCAATATTCTTGTCTTATTATTTTGTTTCATTTTTTGGACTTAAGTTTCATTTTTGGGATAGCCTTGCATTCTTTTAAATTATTTTTTTCATTTAACATTTTTCAAACCACAAAATTTAAATACTTCTTGTTCTTTTATTTTATAGAGGAACAGGTCCTGACGAATCCCGTACTTGATGCGGTTAGTAGGATAGACGGACCTACTTACTCTACTTATTTTGTTCATATTTTATCCTCTCAATATTTAATATATTATCTATCACCAAACTTGTTTGATACTCAACACTACCTGTTTTTAGTTCACTTTCTTTTTTAATCAAAATATTCTTTCCATCAACAACATTAACAAGTCTTTTAAGATTATTGTATTGATTATCATCTATTGATACAAAAATAGCACAATTATCATGCTTACTCACAAAATCTGCTATATCTACATAAATCTCTGGAGTTAATCTTATCTCTTTTATCTTTATTTTAGAAAAAAAAGATTTAATGTCTTTGCTTTTTATTGTTTTATTTATATTTTTTAAGTACATTTTCCTATTTTTTACATTTTTATAATGCCTAAACCTAGTTATTAATGGAATTAAATCCATAATTTTCTCTTTTTCAATTATCCCATATCCTAAAAGAAATTCTGAATAATCTATGAATATATAATAATCAAATTCTTTCATTTTATATTTTAACTCCCTTTTCTTTTAATTTTTGTCTTCTTTTTTCAAGTTCTTTTATTGCTTTTTTTGTTCTTGTTGTTATTAAATTATTTTTTTTATTCAACATCTTAATCATTGTAAATTTTACTTCTTTTATCAATATCTGCAATAAATACAAATTCTTTTTCATTAAACACCACATATAATATTCTATTATTCCCAACTCTTACTCTAAATACTTTTTCTTTTCTTCCTTTAATTCTTTTACAATCAGAAGGATAAGGTTCTTTTTTTAGTTTCTCAATTTTTTCTTTTAATCTTTTATATAAGTCTTCTTCACATTTTTCAAGAAATTTCTTTGCTTTTTTTGAATATTTAATGCCTTGCATTTCTTGCTTGCTCAATATCTTCAGAACTAAAAACTTCTCCTTTTTCAAGTTGTTTTAAACTTTCATCTAAATCAGATTCTTCTGCAGAAGTTAAAACACAATCTTTCATTTCTTTTATATCTTCTTGTAAAGTAAAAACTATTTTTTTCAAGTCATTTACTTCGTGTTCTACTTTTTGAATATTTGTTTCCATATCTTCTAAAAGCTCCTGAAGTTTTTAAGCTTTTCCTCCTTTCATTTTTATTAATAATAATTTATTCCTCATCTGAATCTCCTGATATTTCTTCTAATGTTTTAGCTCCTTGAGTCACTCCTGCTGCAGCTTCACCAATATCTGAACCTGAATTACCTGTATTTGAATTACTTGAACTTTCTTTTTCAGCAGCTTCTCCAACTTTCATTAAATCTTCAAGTTCATTAAATCCAGAATCTCCTACAAAATTTACATCAACACCACAATCTCCAAGTGAAGTGCATAAATTATTCATTCTTTTTAACCAACTCTCACTATAATTTCCAGTTTCATAATAATCAGAACTCCAACACTCATAATTTCCTTTTACTTCATATTTTTTATCATCTCCTCCTAATAAATCTTGTATATCTTCTTCTTTCTTGAATTTAACAACACAAGTTACTGTTCCTTGACTACAAATTTCATTTGCATTTGTTTCTCTTTCAGATTCTTCAGAACCCCAAAAATCAAAACCAGGAGTAAATTCAGGAACACAAGCACCTTCTTGTTTATCTTGTTCAAATATTTGAGATAAATTTGCATCTTCTATCCATTTACAATCTCTTTTATCAGTATTCTCACAATTCTTTTGTGTTGTTTGACTTGTGCAATCCTGCCATTTGTTCACAGAACAAGCAGCAGTTGAATATCCATTTACAGAATCTTGGATGCAAATTTCTTGTCTAAAATCTGCACAAGGCTCAACCATAACTTCTGAATTATAACAAACAAGTCTAAAGTATCTTCCACCTGGTTTATTAACTCCTCCTGTTGTTTCACACCAAGATTCTCCGTGTTCATATTTTTTCCCCTGATATTCACAACTTAAATCCTTACATATATAATCTCCATATTGGGTATTTTCTGTTCTTGAAGCTTTTCCACAAGAACTTCCTAACATATAATCACAATTTCCACAAGTTGCTGAATTTGCATTTCCTGATTCAGAATTACATGATTCAGATTTTGTTTTTATTTGTGTCCAGTATTCCATATCCGATTGTTTAGAAGCATCATAAATATTTCCTAAATTTCCACAAGTATCTAAATAATAAACCTCATCTCTTCCTTGAACACAAGTTGTTTTTTCTGATGGCCCACAAATAGTTTCTAGTTCAGGAGCAGTGCATAAATATCCTTCATAAAATTCAACACTTGAGTTTTCTATATTTCCTCCTTTGTCATAACACTCTCTTTTTTTTAAAAGTTCACATCTTCTATCAAATCCATCATCTTCAACACAAGCTCCTTTTACATCTGAAGTTGCTGAACGAATACATTGAAGTTCTGAAGTTATATCTGTTCTATAATTTATTTCTAAACCATAAAGACTTGACAATGAAGAACATCTTGTTTGTGTTACAAAAGCTGCTTGGTCTCCAAGAACACAACATCCTAAACCACATTGAGGAATTTCATCAGCACTTCCCTCATTCCATATTCCTCCATCTTCTTCACAAATTTTTTGAGGAGTATTTTCTAAACAAGTTCCTTCATTTTTATCATAACAAGTTCCCATTTTACAATAAGAAGTTGATTCACAACTTGTTGGAGCTTTTCTATAATCTCCAGAAACATCACACTCTTCTTGAGGAGCATTTTGACACCAAGCTCCTGAAGTAGTTTTTTCACAACAATATGAAACATCTGAATTAATAAGTCCTAGAGAAAAAATTCCAATTAATAAAAACATTCCAAACAATATAATCTTCTTGTTGTCTTTAATTTCTGATTTTTTCATTTTACAAATTTTTCCCGCTGTCTTTAATTTGGAAAATACATAAAATCTTTGATTTTTTCATTTTAATTCTTTTTTCATATCCTGAATAGTTTTTTTAATTAAAGGAATTTGTTTATTTATTATGTCCCATAAAAGATTAACATTTATTGCAAAATATGCATGACTTAATATATTTCTTGTTTGAGTTAATTTGTTCCAATCCACTTCTTTATGTTTTTTCTTTAATGAATTTGGTAATTTGGTTGAAGACTCTCCTATAATCTGAAGCCTCATTGCATTAGCATCTATTAAATCTTGCTGTTTTTTAAAATCTTCAAACTTCTTTCCTTTAAGAGATTTTTCAATCAAAGCAATTGCCCTTAAAATATCATTAAGATATAAATCATATTTTGACATATTTAGCCTCCTTTTTAACATATTTTAATTCAGGTTTTAAATCTGATTCAATTACTAAATCAATTTTTTTTCTAAATAATTTTTGCAAAAAGAAAAGCAAATCAAAAAAATTATCTGAATTTATGTTTTGAAATTCTACAAGAACATCTATATCTGAGGGATTTCTTTTTCCTTTAATAGCTGAACCAAATATCCCTATTTTTTTTACTCCCTTTTCTCTAATCTTATCTTTGTTTCTTTCTATTTTTTCAATTATTTTGTTTTTCATTTTACAAATTTTCCCTGTTGTCTTTAATTTGGAAAAGGCATAAAATTTTTAATTTTTTCATTTTACAAATTTTCCCTGTTGTGTTTAATTTTTAAAAGGCATAAAATTTTTAATTTTTTCATTTTACAAATTTTCCCTGTTGTGTTTAATTTTTAAAAGGCATAAAATTTTTAATTTTTTCATTTTACAAATTTTCCCTGTTGTCTTTAATTTGGAAAAGGCATAAAATTTTTAATTTTTTCATTTTACAAATTTTCCCTGTTGTCTTTAATTTGGAAAAGGCATAAAATTTTTAATTTTTTCATTTTACAAATTTTTCCTGTTGTCTTTAATTTGGAAAAGGCATAAAATTTTTAATTTTTTCATTTTACAAATTTTCCCTTCTGTGTTTAATTTTTTCATTTTAATATCCTGGAGGCCAAGCATAGCTTCTTGACGCAAATTGAAATTTAGCTAAATTTTTATTTTCTCCATATAAAGGAGTTCTTTCACTTAATATATAAATTATTGTTCCATCTGATTGTTTCTTTTTCTCAACTTTTAAATCATGATAATAATTCATATATGCTGTTGTTTCACTATCTCCAAACTTGACTTCCATTGAAAGAATACTTGTTGCAATACTTATTAATTCATATAAATTATTATTTATACTTATTTGAAGATTTTCATATTTTGAAGTTTCTTCTCCTTTTTTTAAATTTAAACTATAATTAAAAATTCCAACAATTTTTTCAGGAATAAGTCTTATCTCACTATTTTCTTTATTTAAAGAAACATCATATCCTCTTTTTTCATAACTTTTTTTCATGTCTAAAAAACAAGCATCAGCCTTGTCTTCAATTTCTTTCATGATTTCATTTTCAATAGATTTTTTTAACATAGGTTTTTGAACAACACAAGGTTTATAGTATTTATTTGTATAACACAAATAACTTATTTTATTATCTTCATACAAATAATAATTTTCTGGATTTGTTTCTCCTCCTTGAAGAGAAATATTCTTAACTGCTTTTTCTAAATCTTCAGAAAGACATTCTGAGATATATTCTTGAGGATTTCCTGGAGTGATTCCTAATGCAAAACTTATTTGAGGAAAAAACATATAAATTAATACAGCTGAAATAACAACCACAATTCCAATAATTACAAATATTGTTACTTGTCCTTTATTGTTTCTTGATTTTTTTCCCTCTTTTTTCATGTTTTCTTAAGGATATCTTGTTTTATAAATTTATTTAAAATATTCCTGGCTTAATAATCTCAGTACATCCCCCTTTTTGATTATTCCATATATCTAAACATTTAAGATTAAATTTTAATTCTGAATTCCATTCCACACTATGTTCTTTTGAATATCCTGTGCTTATTGAAGTTTTATTTGATATATCAAAATTACAAGTCCAATAATCAAAATAACATTTTGCTATTTCAGAAGTTAAAATTTTTAAATTATCTCCAGATTTAAACATTCTTGTTATTTCAGGAGGTTCATCATCTATATTTAATTTAAATTGATATTTTTCTTCTTTCATGTTTCCAGCTTCATCAATACATCTAACTTGAATCTCATATTTTCCTTCACTTCTGTTTGTTAATAATTGTTCATGAACTGAGGAATTTGTTTTTGAAAAATCATGATACAAACTCGTATAATTACTTTCTTTATCAGGAGATTCCAAGATTCTCCATTTACATTCACTCTTTCCATTGTGACTTCCTCCAGAAGTTTCAACAACTAAATTAACACTAGTATCTTGAGGACCAACAACAATTTCATTTAAAGGACTGAAACTTTTGATTTTAAATTCTTCTGAAGCTGTTAACAAATATTTTTCACTTCTTCTATTTGCATTTCTAGAATAATAATCTGGGTCAGGATTATTATTCTCAAGCCAGGGCTGGTCTTTACATCTTATAAAATATTCTGTTTGTTCATCAGTATTTTCAGTAATATTAAATAAAACTCCTGAACAAAAATAACCTTCTAAACTTCCTTCATCACTTATATCTTCATCACAATCAAATTGGTAGTCCATAGAATTAAATTCCTTGTCTTCAAAATCCCAGAAACATTCAGCAGGCTCATTTAATTTAAATTCAATTTCTTTTTCAGTAGTATTATACAAAATAGGACTTCTACTTTTAGGATTAAATTCCATAATATATGGGGGATTTTCATCAGGAGTATCCATTACATTAAATGAAACAAGATGAGATTCTATATTCCAATTTCCAGCAACATCTGAACAACGCACATACATTTCATAATTTCCATCTTCTTGTATTAAACCATATTCATTAAATCCATCTTCTTGAGGTCTTTGTCCTGGTAAGTTTAAACGAACTTTATGTTTTGTTGACCAATTTGAATCCACATTATAATCCATTTCTTCATATGTTCCTCCAGAATCTCCCATATTAAACTTACAATGACTTGTTTCATCAGTTGTTATAGTAATTTCAATAGGTTCATAAGGTGGAACTTCTCCAGAAGGATTTTTACTATGCCCAATTACAGGAGGACTATTGTCACTTGATTCAGTACAATAACCCTTTCCTCCTTGAGGATTATATTCACAATTTTTTCCTAAAGATTTACATCTATACTCAGAACAAGGTATTCCTGTTTCTTCTTCACTATTTTGACATTCTTGACAATCCGAACTTCCTGATGGTGCTGAAAATGGAACGCATTCATAAGAAAAACTATAATATAAATCTTCGTCCTCACTTTTTGACATTTTTGTTGCATATGCTTGAGCTTCTCCAGAAGAAGTTTTAACACCTTTCCAATTTTCTTTTCCCTTACAATCACTTATTGCCTGACATCTGGAATTCAAGAATCCTATTATGTCAGGATTTATTGGAATTCTATATTTTGGAGGATCTCCAATATATTCTGGACTGTCATAAAATATACTATCGTCGTCTTCAGCATAATCTGGATGGTAAATATAAGAGTCAAGATCTTCTACATCAATCAATGCATCCCATCCTTCTTTTGGTGGAATAAGAAGACCCAGATTACCATATTTTTTTGTTGTATCTTCATGATAATGATACCATCTTCTATCTGTTTTATGGAAATGAATTTCCTCTTCATAATTTCCCATAGAACAAATACTCTCTTCATTTGTGGAAAAACTTCCTTTTTCTGGCCAGAAATCAAAACCTCCTACAATCTTTGGAACACACATGCTTAAATCCAATTCATCTACTATTTCTTGACTTGGGTTATCTGAATCTTCATTTCCTTCATCTTCAGTATTACACTTAACTGACCCAGAGGTTGCAGGCATTTTCATTAAATTGCAATATTCAGAATCACAATTTTCTTTAATTTCTTCTTTGTTTTTTTCATTATTTTTTGAAGTTGAAGAAACAGACAAACATTCTCTCCAAGGATTGTTAACACACTGAGCATTACCTTGTTCATCAGATTCACAAGTTTCCATTCTAAAATCATCACAAGGTTCATTATGAACCTCTCCATTTAAACAAAACTTTTTCATATATCTTGTTCCAACATTTGGACTATTAGGTACATATGATTCAATTTCAGTTCTAACACTCTCAATTTCTCCAGTCATTCCAAATTCAGGAGATTTATAATATGCAGTTACACCTCTATCTAAACCAGGACTCCAACCATCAGAATACATTTCATAAGTTCCTCCAGCTTTTTCAGCACCTTGAGGCATAGTTACTTTTATTTTATCTCCATGATCTCCAGAACAAATTACTTCTCCAGGTTGAGTTTTTGTTCCTTGTTTTTTTCTCATTAAATTATTAATATCAACTCCTCTTTGTGTTCCATCTGGTTCTGTTATAACTCCGTGTTTCCAAGTATCTTGTTTAGCATATCCTTTCCACTCTAATTTATATCCTGTATCAGTAGTGTATTCTATTTTTGTAACATCAGGCACAGGAACAGATTCCCCATTTTCATTAACTCCTTGAGTAAATAAAGGAACATCTCCACTTATTTCATTAAATTGGCCTCCAGCATCAGTAACACACCAAGAATCTCCATTTTTTCTTTCTTTACCATCAACAACCCCACAATCCAAATCTGCACAATAATAATTTCCATATTCTGCAAAATTTTCTCTTTCTCTTCCTATACTTCCATATTCAAAATTACAATTTCCACAAGTTTTACTATTTGCAATTCTTTCTTCATATCCACAAGAATCTTCTTCTGAAACCACATAAGTCCAATAATCTTCATTATTATATTTAGAAGAATCATAGATATTTGCAATATTGCCACAAGAATCTAAATAATAAATTCCTTCTTTTCCTTCAACAAGAGTTGTTTTTTCTGTTCTTTCACATTTTGTATTTAATTCTTCAGCAGTACATAACATTCCAGGATTAAATTCATTTGTATTACATTGAGAACTTGTTGTAAAAACACAATCATTTTCATATTCTCCAATATATAAACAAGCTCCTTTATCAAGAGAATTTCCTTGTTCTGCACATTCTTGTTCTGACATTTGTCTCCAGTCAAAATCAAATCCTCGAGATTCCGCTTCTAATTCACAAAGTCTTGAAGTCATATATCCTGTTGAAGTTCCAAGAATACAACAACCTTCAGTACAATGAGAACTTGATTGGCAAGTTGCATCTTCTGACCAATAAGCATCCTCACCTGAACAATCAGAAGAATAAGTGTTTGGACTACAAGTTCCAATAGAAGAATCAAAACAACAACCCAAGTTATCAGCAAATATAAAATTTATAGAGAATAAACTAATTAAAAAAATTATGCCTGAGATTAATATTAATTTTTGTTTCATCATGGTAACCTCACGCAGTTTCTAATTGAAAATAGAAATTTATTTTCACCTTTTGTTTTAATTTCTGAAATCTTGTAAATATTTTCATTAGTTCCTGTTGTGTGTTTATCTATTTCATAATTTCTAAAGTTTTTAGCAAGTTTAATTAAATCAGCTCCACAATGTTCTCTTTCACTACCTTGACAAACACAATTTACTTCTTGCATTATTATTTTTTGAGTTATAATAACAAAATCCCACATTGGAGATTTGAATGAAAAACTAAAATCATTATATTTTTCAGTTTCTTGTTTTTTTGTAATTGTAATTTCTTTATTAATTAAAAAATCAATTTTTGAAGGTTTTATTTCAACTTGAAATTTAGTTTCTTTTGAATTATAATTTCCAGAAGAATACTTTTTTTCTAAATTCTGAAAACAATTTTCTAAATCTCCTTTAACAGCATCTTTAATCTCATTTTCAATAAATCTTTTTAACATAGGTTTTTGAGTTGTACATAATTCTTCATTTTCTGAAGTATAACACAAATATGCAACTTCTTCATTTTCATATTCAAGATAACCAATAGCATCATTGACATTTAAAAAACCCCCTTGAACAGAAATTTGTTTTATATTTTCTTCAATTGAATCTTGCATGCAATCTTTAATAAATTCTCTAGGATTTTCAACTCCTCTAAAATTCATTCTTAATGAAGGAGAAATAAAAAACAATAAACCCACAGTAGCTACAATAACAATTCCAATAATTACAAATATTGTTATCTGCCCTTTATTGTTTCTTGATTTTTTTCCCTCTTTTTTCATGTTATTTCTTGTTATTTCTTGTTTTTATTTCTTTTTATTAATATGTTTTTAATTGAATAGTAAAATTTATAAAGTTTAAACCTCTTAATACAATGATAGTAATGCGCTCTGGAGTTTCACATTTTTTGTGAGACAAACGAGGATTCGGTTCTTCGAACCCTGGTTACTATCATTTTTTTATTATTTCTAGTACTTCCTCTTTTTTTAATTTAATTAAATGATATTTTCTTGATTCATAATTTTTATTTCTGATATTTTTTCCTGCATTATCAATCACAGAAGGTTTTTGAAACTTTGACTGAACAATATGTTCTGATTTAAGATCTTTTAGAGTTTTAGATAAATTTGAATAAATCATATATTTTATTTCATGAAAATGTCCATCAAAATCATTACATCTCTGGATATTTAAATTTTTATTATATTCTTTGATAATCTCTTTTAATATCAGAATTATGATTGTAGTATGGAATTTAATCCTTAATCTCATTTTACTTTTTTTCTTAGATATTCCAAAATTTCCTAAGATATTTGTTCTATATTTTTTTAAAACCAAATCCTTAATTTTTTGAGGAATATTTACTCCATAAATATCTTCATGATTAACTAAAACTACAATTGAATAATCTTTTTCAAAAATTTCTCTTCCTGATTTATCTATTTGAATTAAATTTACCATTTTAATAAGTCATTACCTCGGCACTACAACCCACTTCTGAATTTCCATATTCATCCTGGCATTTAATATAATAATTTTCATTTTCATTCCAAGGAATTGAATGCAGAACATCTAGACTTTTTGTTTCACTAATATTTTCTGTAAAATCAAAACCACATTTTAAATCATTGTCTGTAGAGTATCTACAATCTGCATTTTCATCAGTCACAATCATAAGATTCTCATCTTGTTTATATGTTCTTATAATTTCAGGAGGAGAATTATCTACCTGAACTTCAAAACTTGTTGTTTTATTTGCAGTATTTCCAGCTTCATCAATACATCTAACTTTAATTTCATGTTTTCCAGACTCAATACTTGTTAGTTTTTGTTTGTGTATTTTACTTTCTGTTTCTAAAAACTCAATAAAACTTCCATTATTAATTGAAAATTCACAAACAGAGACTCCATTATCAATACATCCACTTGTTTCAACATCTAAATCAACTTCAACAATATTTCCTCCAATAATTATATCTTCACTATCTTTAGGTTCAAGATTTTCAATTTCTAGTTCTTTAGAACAAACATTTATATTATATTCTTGACTTTTTTCATTAGCATTTCTTTTTGATTCCATACGAGAATCTAAATTAGGCTGGTCTTTACATTTAAAATAAAATTTATTTTCTCCTGTAGTTAAATTTCCAAGTTCAGTTCCACATAACCACTCTCCTAAAACATCCATATTTGGATTTGTAATACAAGTCATATTATTTTCCATATCTTCATATAGTGTAATATCAGTTCCAATAGAATATTTACATTCACTTGGTTCATTTACATAAAGTCTTAAATTTGTTGAATTAGTTCCAACTTTTAAATAACTTTCAGATTCAGGAGAAAATCTTTTTATTAAAGGAGCAGTTAAATCAGGTCCATCATCAACACTTAAACGCACTGCAAATTCATTTTCATTTATCTCTCCTTTAGAGTTTTTACATCTAATATAATAAGTATTTTCTGAATTTTGTTTTAATTGCAAGCTTGTTCCAGAATTATTTCCAACATAAGCATTTAAAGTTATTTTATGTCTTAATAAATCTTGTTTTCCTAATTCAAAATTTTCATCTGTTGACATAGTATATCTCATTTCATTATAATCTTCAGTTCTTATAGAATCAATTTTACAAACAGCAGGTTTGTTTGTTTCAATACCAAAATCCAAATTTTCCCAAGAATCAATTTTGCCCTCGCTGTTTTGAGAATTTTTAATTTTAAAGCTCTTGCTGTTTGCATCAGAATATTCATGCCCTTCACTCAAAGCCTCATGCCAAGGAGAAATATCAGCTTTCCAAGGCTCACTAGTATCTTCACAAATTCCAGGTTCACCAAGTTCTGTATTATATTCACAATTTGCTCCTAAAGACCTACATCTATACTCAGAACAAGGCCGAATGTCATCATTACAAGCATTGCAGTCTCCTCCAGTTGGAGGTTCCCATTGTTCGCATTGGAATTGAAGGATATAATATTGGTTTTCGTCGTATTCGTCGTCAATACAATTAGTATAAATAGAAGTTCCAATAGCAATAATTATTGCTGCCCAACCTAAGGGATTCCATGCATTTGGAGCTCCAAAAGCAATTAAACTTCCAGCAACAGCACCAACAGCACTACCAAAAGAAGATAAACCTTCAATAAAAACTTTGCTTCTTCCAGAACTCCAATCCTGGTTTTTCACAATCATCTTTCCAATTTGATAACCTGCAAGTGCTCCAGCAGCAGTATAAAATGCAACTGTTAATCCTTGTTTTAGATTTGTTGCCCAATTACTTCCTCCTGTTGAGGGGGTTCCTTTATTTAATGAAATTTCTCCTTTATTTAAAAGTTCTACAGCATATTCCTCACTCACAGGGCCCAAACCAGATTCCATAGCCAAGTCTTGAGCTGCTTTAATACCTTCTTTTCCAAGCATTTCACTAGTTATTTCAATAGAGCTTTCTGCAATTCCTGAATCAAAAAGAGACACAACTCCATCTTCAGTAAAATACATTGTTGAGTATTCTCCTATTGAAAATTCAAAACTTTGAAAACCTGCTCCTCCTAAACTACTATACGCAGATTTACCTATATCTGCCATTCCTATTGCCCCAGTTCCAAGTTGCAGAAATTCCATACTCTTATCTAAACCAGAAGCATCTCCAGTTCTAGAAAGATTATTTATTGCTTGCGCATCTGTTTTAGCACCTTCTGTATCATCTATAGTAGCATAACCAGTTAAACTTTTGACAACATTTCCAGTTCCTATAAGACTTGTAAGAGTTCCAGATTCTTTTAAACCAATTTCACCTAAACTAGATAAATATTCTTCAGAGAGATTATAGTTTGTTGAATTTATTTCTTTAATATCTCCTGTAGCATCAAGTTTTTTTCTTGTAATTGTAAATCCTTTATCATAACCTTGGCTGTTTTTTATATTTATTTTACTTCCACAAGTTCCAATTGCCTGGCATCTTGAATTTATTGCTTCAATCCATTTTGGCAAATCTTTTGTTTTAATTGTTCTTGTTACACCATCAATATTACATTCCCAATTTGCCTCATCTTGCCAAGGATTACAATCAACATCTTTATCAATTAATTCAGAACTTCCCCAAGTTTGAGCACAAAGAGCTTGCTTTAACCATGATTCAGGATTTTCAATAGATTCATCTTCTAATTCACACTCTCTTTTCATTTTACTAACGCATTGAAAATTTCCAACAGAACACAAAGCACCACTTTCTACTTCACTTCCCCCATAACTTATTCCAGAACCTGAATCAGAAGAATCCTCTGTATTTGTGCCTGTTAATTCATCATTCCAAAACTGAAAACCAGGAGTATATTTTGGAACACACCAAGGAATAGCTGAATTTGAATCTTCTCCAATATCTCCTGCAGCACCTTGTTTTGAATTCAATAAATCAGGGTCAAAACCAGCAAGCCACTCTCCATCTGAACGTTTTAAATTATCTTCTCCATAAGCATCATTAAACATAACACATTGTTCATATTTTTCACACTCTTTTTCAACTAAACTATAACTTTCTTCATCATTTGCTTGTAAGCAACTTCTCCAATCATTTACAAAACATTTTCCTTGTGTAAATCCACTATTGTTATCTGTTTGTTCTAAACAAATCTCTTGATTAAAGTCAGCACAACCTTCTAAATCAACTTCTCCATCAAGACAAGTTGCTATAAAACTTCTTGCTCCTACCGGGCCTTTAGCTTCTCCTAGAGAAAAATCATAATCATTAACACACCAAGACTCTCCGTGTTGTTTTAAACCCCAAGCAGTATCACAACTTAAATCCCTACAAATATTATTTCCATAAGCTGGTTTTTGAGAATCTAAATTAGAATCATACTCTTGACAAAAACTTCCTTCAAGATAATCACAATTTCCACAATTTTCTTGTCCTGATTCAGAAACAGAACAAATCTCATTGTTTGTAGAAATTACTCTAGTCCAATATTCTGAATCATTAAATTTATTAGCATCATAAATATTTCCTAAATTTCCACAAGAATCTAAATAATAAACCTCATCTCTTCCTTCAACACAAGTTGTTTTTTTACTAGGAGAACAAATAGTATTTAATTCTTCAGCAGTACATAAATATTCTGAATTAAAAGTTCCTCCAAGTCCTAAACAAGATTCTTTTGTTGTAAATTCACAATCTTTTTCTGGATAATATTCTACAGATTCTAAAACACAAGCTCCTTTTTTTTGTAAATTAGAATAAGCAGAACAAGTTCCTAAAGAATCAAGAGGTCTCCAGTCTTTTTCAATTTCATATTTTTCTGACAATTCTCTACATTCTTTTGAAGTACTTTCTTTAGCTTGATTTCCAATAATACAACAACCTATCTGACAATAAGAAATATCACAAGAAGGACTATCAAACCATTCTCCTCCAGAATTTTCACAAGAAGATTTAGGAGAATTTAAACTACAAAGTCCTTCTTCAGGATTAAAACAACAACCAGATTCACATTCAGAAACTTCATTACATGAAGTTCCAATTAAACCCTCTGAACATAAATCAGAATCTGACATTAACATTTCTTGACAACTAGCCCCTGAATCTGTTTCAAGACAACAACCAGTAGGAAGAAACTGACTTGCTTTAACTTCAGGCAAACTCCATGATACTAAACAAGAAAAAGCAACTACTGACATTAATATTAAGAAAATTTCAAATAAACTTAGAGTTTTCAAATTTTTATTATTTTTAAAATCAAACATTTTAAATTCCAGCTGGTAAAACACAAGTTTTAATTGCAAATTTAATTTCTTCTTTTGAATTTCTAGATTTTAAAGTATAAATCTTTGTTTGGTCACTTGCTCTAAATTTTTTAATTTCAATTTCAGGATGAAGTGCTTGCCATTTAACTCTATCAAATTCACACAAAGTAGATTCATAATTAACAATTTTTTGAGCTGTTTTTGCAAGTTCATATATTGATGTTTTGATTTCAACTTGAAATTCTGAATATTTATTAACACTCTCTCCTTTAATTATAGTTATGCTTCCATTAGAAGTAGCAACAAGAGAATTTTCTTTAAAATAAATCTCTATACCTGGTTTTTGAGTTTTAATTTCATATCCTGGTTTTTTATAATTTTTTTCAATTTCTGAAAATTCTTTTTTAATTTCTTCTTTTAATGATTCCTTGATATTCTCTTTTATTTTACTAACAAACATTGGTTCTTGAGGAGTGCAAGGAATGTAAAATTGAGAAACAGTGCATAAATAAGGAATCCTCTTCCCACTATAAACAAGATAGTTCTTGTTAATCTCATTAAAATATCCTTTGTTTTCTAGAGTTTTATCAATAGAATCTTCAAGAGTTTCATACATCTGGCTTTCAATTTTTTCTTTAGGATTTTCATCAATTGTAAAATAATTAAAAGGATTTCCAATAAAGATAAAAACCAAAATAGCAGAAATTACAATCACCATTCCAATAATAACAAAGATTGTCACTTGTCCTTTTTTATTCTCAAGAATATTACTTTCCATTTTTACCCCAATAATTTAATTTAGCTTTTCCTATAGGTCTAATCCATATTTTACCCTCTCCTTTAAGTTCAGCAAGAGCTACAGCAACAGTATTTCTAGATATCTTTAAAAAAGAAGAAATTTCAATAACTGTAAGTCCTTCTTTATGTTTCTTTAATAATTCTGAAACCAACTCTTTTTTTGTTTTCATTTTTGTTTTGTGTTAAAAAAAGTTTATTGCTTTATTCCTAATCTTTCCAACCATCTTTATTATTTATTGTGCATTAACGCACAACCTTAATGTTAAACATTAACATTAACCTTTATAACTAATTATTAATGTTAAAAAGAGTTTATAAACTTTTTGCATATTTCAGTATCTAGTAACACTAACTACAAAAATAACACCAAATATCTTCCCTGAAAAAAATTAACAATAAAACTTTTAGGACTTAAACACAACAAGTTGCAGAAATATTTCTCAATAATAAAAAATACAAAAGCAAAATTATCCAAAAAACTTAAAATAGATTAATTAATCTATTAAATCTTTTAAGCAGAAAATTATTAAATAAAATCTCAAGTGTTACTAGTTACCTATTATCTAATAAATTCTGAAATTGTAGTATCCGAAAATTAGTTCGCCTAACTAATTCTCGTTTAGATATGACTAAAC
>CAYWQI010000009.1:3289-24453 GCA_964460535.1 Candidatus Woesearchaeota archaeon | reverse complement strand
TAAAACAGAAATATTTATAAAGGATAAGTGAGATATCCCTATATGGAAAAAAGGACAGAAAATATTTTAATAGCTTTTTTAATAATAATTATTGTAGTCTCAGGTTTTTTAATTCTTTTAAGTTTGGGTTTTTTTGGAACTCTTAATTTTCAGGCAATCTCTGTAGATGAAGGAGAAGGTAGTGGAAATGTAGCATTAGATATACAACCTCCAGAGACAAGTTTAGAATCTGATACAAGTAATTCTTCTGAAATAAATAACAGGAATTTAGAATAATGGAAAAAAAGAAATTAATAAATGTTTTAGCTATTATAGCAGTAATTCTTTTTATCACAAGTATGGTTTTGGTTTTTAAAAATTTTATTCCAGGTTTGACTGGACATGCAACTGAAGAAGGTTATGTAAATATTACTGTTACAACAAATGCTGTTATTAATATTACTTCAGCAGGGGGAGTTGGTGGTTCAAAAACAATTGATTTTGGTGAAGGTACTGTAGATACTGGAGAAAGTTATGCTCTTTTAGCAACAAATAATACTGTAACTCAAGGTAGTTGGACTCCTGTAGATGGTGGTTTTATTGTAGAAAATTTAGGTAATGTAAATGTTTCTTTGAATATTTCTTCTTCTGATGATGCAGCAAGTTTCATTGGAGGTTCTAGCCCAGAATTTAAATTTAATGTTTCAAATATTGAACCAGATGCATGTGATTTTAGTGGAAGTGTTACTGAAGATGTCTATACAAGTTTTACTGGAAGCACGCAAAAAGTTTGTTCAGTTTATCAAAATACTGATTCACATGATGAACTTAATATAGATGTGCTTTTAAAAGTTCCAAGTGATTCATTAACAGATGTTCGTTCAACTACAATAACCTTGTCTTATGAATCTGCTGAATAATCTTTGTCTTGATATTTTTTCAAATAGTAAGATATAAAAACCCTTGAAGATTTTTTGAAAAATGAAAGAAAAAAAATTAATTTATATTGCTTTTATTCTATTATTAAGTAGTTTTTTATTAAATAATATTTCTGCTCTTTCAGGAGTATCTCCTGCAAGTTATGAAATTGATTTTGAACCTAATTTAAAAAAAGATTTTGAATTTACATTTGTTTTTGATGAAGATTTAGAACAAAAAGTAGAAATTAGTGGAAGTTTAAAAGATTATGTTAAAGTAAATAAAGACACTCTTTCTGGAGGAAAAAATAAAGTAATTGCTTCTCTTTCTCTTCCAGGAAATATTGAGGTTCCTGGAACACATAGAATTCGTATTGGTGCAGAATCTATTGGTCAACAAGAATCAGGATTATCTCTTTCACCAAATGCTGGAGGAATAATAAAAGTAAATGTTCCATATCCTGGAAAATATGCAGAAACAAGTCTTAAAACATCAAATGCAAATGTGGGAGAAGATATAGATATTGAATTAACAGTATATAGTAAAGGAAATCAGGATATAACTGTTAAACCAGTATTAGAAATATCTAATTCTGAAAAAATAATTGAAAAAATAAATCTTGAAACAAAAAAAATACCTTCAGGCAAAAAACAGATATTTGAAAAAACTTTAGATACTTCTGAATACACTGCAGGAGATTATAATATTACTGCAATTGTTGATTATGGAGGAAAGGATTTAAACAAGAAATCAACTCTTTTTAGATTAGGAGAATTTTATGTTGGATTATCAAATTATACAAGGTTGTTTGAAAAAGACAAGATAAATAGAATGACTTTAGAAGTAGAAAGTTTTTGGAACAATGTTATTGAAAATGTTTATGCAGACATAAAGATTCTTGAAACAGGAGAAACAACAACAACTCCTTCTTTAGAATTAAAACCTTGGAAAAAAGATACAAGAGTGGGATTTTTTGATACAACTGGAATAGAGGACGAACCTTTTCATGCAGAAATAACAATTCATTATAATAATCAAACAACAACAGAAACAGTAGATTTAAGATTTAAAAAAGAATTTAATTATACTCTTGTTATAATTGTTGCTTCTCTTTTAATATTAATTTCACTTATAACAATCATAATCTTTTTGCTTTTGAGAAATAAACATGGAAAAAAATAAATTAATAATTGCATTAGGAATATGTTCCTGTATCTTGATAATTGTTTTATTTGGAATTTATTCTTCTAAGCCATTAAAAGAAGAAACATTGGATATAAAATTTCAAGTAGGAGATTCTTTTGGATTATTAACAAGCAATGATTCTTTGGATTTTGGAAAAGTATATCCTGGAGCAAGTGTATCAAAAACAATTAAGATTCATAATAATTATGATTTTGATATTAAATTAAATTTTTTTGTTAATAAAGAGTTAAATGATTATATTTCTTCTAAACCAGAGATTATTTTAAATAAAAGCCAGACTATAGGGTATCCTATTTCCTTGCAAACTCCAGAAGATATTGAAAAAGGAAATTATTCTGGAAAATTAAAAATAGAATTTAGAAAAATTACTTAATAAAATTTTTATATTCATACTTTTTTTGTACTTGGTAATCCTAACTATAAAAATAAAACCAAATACATTTCCTGAAAAGATTAATAGTAAAAACTTTAAGAGTTTAGATATAGGGAGTTTTAGAAATGTTTTCTAATAATTTTCTAATAATCTTCTAATAAGGGATTTAAAGACACAATTATTTAAAAAAACTTCTGAAGGTATTAATTAAAATTTTTGTATTTGGTAATCCTAACTATAAAAATAAAACCAAATACATTTCCTGAAAAAATTAATAGTAAAAACTTTTAGGGCTTAAATTTAATAATTTTTAGAAATATTCCACAATAAAAGAAATAAAAAAATTCAAAGGCACAGATATCCAAGAAAATCTAATGATATTAATTATTTTATTAAATCTACTAAGCAGGAAACTATTAAGTAGAACCTCAAGTGTTACTAATTACAAATTTCTTATTATTTATTAAATTACAGATATAGAAAATTATGAAAAAGAATATGCTCTGATTACTAGGTACTATTTTTTAAACCTTATTTTTCTAAAAAAATCCTGATTTTTATATAGTCTTTTTTATATAAATCTTTATATATTATTAGAGGTTTTTTTTAATATGAAATTTAAAATACTATGGATATTTGTTTTAATTGTAGGAATTTTTATTGTTTTTTTTATTGGAAATACTTTTATTACAGGTTTTGTTATAACAGAAAGAGAGATTTCTTCTAAGTTTATAACTAGTGATGATATTAGGATTTATGAAGATAAACTTGTTATAGATATTCCTAATATAAGTGTTAGTAATTATGCTTCTTCAAAAAGCATGCTTCCTATAATTGACAAAAACACTAAGGGAATTAAGATAAAGCCAGAATTTCCTGAGCAAATTAATAAGGGAGATATAATTACTTTTAGAAAAGACAATAAAAATATTGTTCATAGAGTTATTGAAAAAGGATATGATGAAAAAGGAGCATATTTCATAACTGCAGGAGATAATAATAATTTTAATGATGGAAAGATAAGATTTTCAGAAATTAAATGGATAACAATAGGAATATTGTATTAACAAGTAATATAAAAATTACAAAACAATATTTAGAATCTTGTAATTTCAATAAAAAATAATATTTAAATTTCATTCTCTTAAAAGGAATTAATCTTAAATAATTTAAATGTAATTACTAGATTATTGTATACAAGAATTAATTTAGGAGTATCTGGTAACACTAAATACAAAATAAAACTAAATATCTTTCCTGAAAAAAATTAATTCTAAAAATTTTCAGAGCTTAAACATCGGATTTATAGAAATATTCTCTAATAAGGGATTTAAAGGCACAATTATCCAAAAGAACCCCAGAAGATATTAATTAAAATTTCTTATTATTTATTACCTTTGTGAAACAGGAAATTATTGAACAAAACTCCAAGTGTTACTAGATACATTTAGGAGTTTTATTAAATAAAAAAGTAATTATAAGAACAAAACTCTTTTTAGTTAAATTTTTATAGGGCATTTAATTCAATGTATTATGAAAAAAAGAGAAATGATTTCCTTGGTTTTTTTTGCAATTATAATATTATTTAGTTTGTTTTCTTTTTTAAATTTTTTTTCTTCAGACATGACTGGTAGATCTTCTTCAGGAATGATTAGCTTTACTGTATTAGAACAATTTTTTATTGAAATATTGTCTCCTGAGCCTAGGAAATATAATTTTTCTGATTATAATTCTAATAATTCTTATCCTATTGATTTAAAAGTTATTTCTAATAGAGAGAATATTTCTAGATGGAGTTTAACTTTAATAGATGAAAAGCATGATAAAACTATTCTTGAAGATGAGGTTTTTTTTCCAAATACTACTTTAGATGCAGTAAGATGGAACAATTCTTTAGAGGTTGTGGCTTATCTGGAATCTTCTAATAGAACTGCCATAGATAGTGTATCTTTTTTTGTTAATGTTCCTAATCAAGAACCTTATCCTCCAAATATTTCAACTGAATTATATGCTTGTGAAAACCAGTATTTTAATGAACCTTTTACAGTAATAGATGTTGATGAGCAAGATTTGGATATAGGAATTTATTCTAATGATAGAATATTTGCGTGGGATACTGATGTTCCAATTTATGCTAGAGAGCTTTCAAGAAATCTAACTGAAACTAAGGCAGAACTTTATACTCCAAGAAAAATTGAAAAAAGAGATGTTGGTTTTTATCCTGCAAAGGTTAGAGCAATAGATCCTGAAGATGAAATGTCTGAGACAAGTGTAAATGTGAGTGTAATAGAAGTTAATAATCCTCCAGAAATTGAGGATTTAACTGCAGAGACTGTCTGGACCAGAGGAGTTAATAGTACTTTTTATAAAGAAGTTTATGTTTATGATAAAGAAGATGGAAATAGAACTTCTTCTGATTTGAATTTTAGTATTAATTTTTCTAATGAAAGGTTATTTAATATTTCTCAAGAAGGAGTAATGAATTTTTCTGCTGAAAATTATTCTTTAGATGAAGAAAATACTAGTGAGGTTCATGATATTACTTTATGTGTTGTGGATTCTGGTTTAGAAAATGTGCATGAAAATATAAGTGTTTGTGATGGAGTTTCTGAACCATTAGAAACTTGCAAGAATTTTAGTTTAACTATAACAAATGAAAATAGGCCTCCGACTATTTTAGAGTATTTTCCTGAAAATGAAACTTTTAATGCTTCAGGAACAGAGGAATTGTATTTTAATATTAGTAAATTTGACCCTGATGGAACTATTCCTGATTCTTTTTGGTATGTTGATGAAAACAAAAAAGAATTTATGTCAGGAAATTCTGTTGATGAATTTTCTTATACTTTTCCTTGTAATGTTGGAGGAGAACACAATATTGCTGTTGATATAAGTGATGGTCTTTTGAATGATTCTTTAATCTGGACTATTAATATTAAAAAAGTAGCTTGTCCAGAACCTCCTCCTTCTTCTGGTGGAGGGGGTGGAGGAGGTGTAGGTTCTTATTGCAATGAAACCTGGATTTGTAGTCAGTGGGCCAAGTGCCAGAATCTTGAAAAGACTCTTGAAATAGGAGTTATTTCTGGAGAGGATTATAGAGAAATAAAAGAAAAATGTAATGAAAGAGGTCTTGATGAAAAATCTTGTGGTTTACAAATAAGGAATTGTTCTGATCAAAATAATTGTAATACAACTGTTCATAAACCAGAAGAAATTAGTGAATGCCATTTTTCAGAAAATCCTAATTGTAATGATGGTATTAAAAATTGTCATAATGGAAGTTGCGAATTTATGGTTGATTGTGGAGGGCCTTGTCCTCCTTGTGCTACTTGTAATGATGGAATACAAAATCAAGGAGAAGAAGGAATTGATTGCGGAGGGCCTTGTCCTGAACACTGTGAACCTGAAATACCAAGAGAAGATTACACATTATTAATCTTAATTTTCATAATACTTATCATAGTAATAATTATCATCTTAATTGTAGGTATACGTAGAATCAAGAGATTACAAGAAAGATTAGAAGAAAAAAACATGAAACAAGAATGAGCAGAGATTATAAAGATTTAAGAATATTTCAAAAGATTTAAATAGTTACTTTTAGTAACTAAATGTAACTTAAAGTAACTTAAATGACAAATAAAAATAAAAAAAAAGAGGCTGCAGTAAAAATTGATTATTCTTTACTTGGGAAGATAGATAAGATTATAAATAGTGAAGAGAATAAATTAAGGTTTGCAAATAAAAAACAATTTGTTGATATTGCTGTTATTGAATATTTAAATAAATTACAAAAACACAAAAATGAATAAAGAAAAAAGAGGAAGATTGGGATTAGAGAAGTTTAATCAAAGAAATTTAAGTAATTCTATTAATTTTAATATTAATTTTAAGCTAGCATTAAATTTTAGGCCTTTTTTAGTTTTCTTAATTTTGATTTTTTCTTTGACATTTTCTTTATCAGGTGTTTTTGGTGCTACTTGGAATGATACAGCAGTTGATACAACATATTATGCTCTTGAAGATACTCCTTATTTCCATGATTTAAGAAATAATGTAACTGATTATAATGAGAATGTTTCTTTTAAAATTAGTGATGATACTGTAGATAATATTACTTGGATAAATTACCAAAACGAAACAAAAGAGTTTGTATATAATGGTGATGATTATAGTACTGATATTTCTCCATGGGTTTTTATTAAAAATAGTTCAAAAGGAAATTTTACTATGAATGCATCGAATGATAATCAAACAGGATTTTTTGGTATTCCTATGAGGGTTATAGAGGGGGATGAGAAATCTACACGAACCTTTTCTTTCATAATAAACGCAACAAACGATGCTCCGGAATTTGTGAATATTACTGAAAATAGTGGTCAATATGAGAATAGCACAGCTAATTATACTTCTTATATAAGTTCTGATGGAGGAGAAAGTGAAATTAATATTACTTTAAATGCTAGTGATGAAGAAGAGCATTATCCTCTTGATTTTGATGTTTCCTTTGATAGTTGTAATTTTGCTCAGTGGTCTGATAGAAATTCTTCTGAAGAAGGGGGATGTGATTTATCTTACAACTGGTCTAATGTTTCTAATTCTGGAGAAATTAATAGTTCTAAAATTATTAATTTTTATAATCTTACTGAAAATGATGTGGGGACATATAACTTGTCTTTTTGTGTTAATGATACTCTTCCTTCAAATGAAAGCGAGCTTCCTTTGTATAGGTCTGCAGATTATAATCAATCCAGGCAGACATGTGAAAATTTTACTTTAGATTTGAAGATGCCTTTAACTATAAATGTTAGTAATTGTACTGGAATAAGTATGTTGGATAATGAGACAAAAAATTGTTTTATTGAAATACGTACAGAAAATAAAGAAAGTAATCTTACTTTAAATAGCAGTGCTTTTTTTTTAAATTCATTATATGATGATAATATTTTTAATTCTTCATGGTTTTATTCAAATACTTCTGGATTGAATGCAGAAAACTATACATACACTGTAAATATCACTTTAAATCCAGAAGAAAAAAAAGAAGTGGGATTTTGGAATATAAGTTTTACTGGAAAAGATGTTACTTCTGAATTAAATGATGATGCAACTTCTCAGACAGAGTTTATTTATATTAATGTAAGTCGTTCTGAAAATTCTATTCCTATTTTAAGTGGTTTAGAGAATGTTGAAACCTCTGTTCTTAAAAAAGAAGTTATTAATTTTAATATAAGTGATGATGATTTATTAATACCTGACAAATCTGTTTATAATGAAAGTTTTAATATTACATACACTTTTTTTAATATTTCTGGAGGAATTTCCTTGGAAAATGCAGAAGAAATAGAATTTTCAAACTTTTCTTTTGAACCTTTAGAAAGAAACATTAGCACAAATATTTCTCAATGGGAATTTGTTCTTACTCCAGAACAAAATGAATCTGGAAATTACCTTATCAATATTTCTATTAAAGATAATTCAACACAAGAAGATTTTGATACATTTAATCTCACAATCATCTCTAATAATCCTCCTCAATGGAATATGAGTAAACAATACTATTTTGTTGTGGAAGAAGATAATTCTTCATGGCAAGGAATAAATCTTTCAGAGTATGTTAATGATACAGATGGAGATGATATTAATTTTTCTTATGAAGTTATTAGTGATGATTCTAACAATGATTCTTTTGATAGTCTTTTCTCAATAAATGAAACTACAGGATTCATTAATTTTACTTCTAAGCCAGAAGATAAACATGTAGGAAATCATTCAGTAAGAATAACTGCTTTTGATGGTTATTTGACAAATTCAAGTGTTTTTAATTTCACAATAAATAATGTTCATGATACTCCAGTTATAAATGAGTTTCGGTTTACTGATAATTCTGGTGCCCAGGAGGAAGCTATATCTGGTTCTTCTATTAATATAAGTGAAGAAAATACAACTACTTTTGAGTTATTTGTTAAAGATGATGATTATTTAATTAAACAAAAAGATTTTTACAATGAAAGTCTTATAATTAAAAATTTAACAATTAATGGAACTAATGAATCCTTGTTTGAATTTGAAAAAAGATTAGATTTGGTGCTCTCTAGCGATGGTGAAAACATAGCTAAATTCAAAGCAGAGTTCACACCAACTAAATCAGATATTGGGGATTATAATGTGACAATTGTGGTTGGAGATAATTCTTCTGAAACTGAGGATGTTAATTTTTCTTTTGAAATGCATATTGGAGAAATAAATAATGCTCCAGTAATTCATAATTTAACTAATTTTACTACTCGTGTGGGAGAGGATTTTTATTATCAAATTAATGCTACTGATGAAGAAGATAATATAACAGGTCTTAGTTTTTCTTATAATGTTACTGAAGGAGAGGATATCTTTAATGAGGGTTTTAATACTTCTACAGGAGAGTTTAATTTAACTTTTAATGAATCAGAGGGGCATGGAGGAATTTATAAATTAGAAATCAATGTTACTGATTCAGGAACAGAGAATAATTCTAATATTTCTACTATTGAAAGTTTCTTTATTTATGTTTATGATACTCCAATAATAAATTCTCCTGCAGAAAGTTATAATTTTACTAATATTTCAGAAGGTCAAGAAATAAATTTAACATTTAATGTAAATCATTCAATTGGAGATAATCTTACTTATGAGTTTTATTTAGATAATATTAGTTATTGTAATATAAATAATAACAATACTGATTGTCCATCAAACACTTCTAATTTTACATATAGTAATCTATCTTTAAGAAATAGTTTTAATTCTTATGGCAATGGTTCAAATTTTACCTTGAGGTTTAATCCAACATATCTTGATGAAACATATGGTCTTTATAAAAATCTTACACTTATTGTGTATCCTAAAGAAAGTAGTTTAAATAATAATTATAATTTTAATATGTCTGAATTAAATAATACTCAAATCTGGAAAATAAATATTAGTCATAGTAATTCAGTTTTTAATTTTACTTCAGATGTTGACGATTATGGAGAAGTTACTTGGGATAATGATATTGAAATTGATTTAAGAAATCATTTTAAGGATTATGATTATTCTGATTCTTATTATAATCAACCAATAAATTTTTCTGTTTATAGTAATGTTTCTAATGGAACTAGTGAAGATTCTAATATTAATTCAGAGTTTTTAAAATATGATGAAAGCCAAGATGGAGATGGCTGGAAATTGGTTTTATCTGTTATTTCAGAACAAGAAACTAATGAAGATTTATGGATAAAAGGATGTGAAGGAGATTCAATTTTAGCTAGTTCTAATGAAAGTGCAAATGAAAGCTGTGCTATAGAAAATATTAGTTCAAATGTTTTTAATGTTAAGTTTACTGAACCTGAAGAAAAGGAGATTCCAGCTAATAATGATGGTCCAAGCCCTTCAGGTTCTTCAAGCACAAGAACTGTGGAAAAACCAGTCTCTTTAAAAATAATAACTTCAGGATATTTTTCTGTTTATAAAAAAGGTAAATTAGAAATACCAATAACTCTTGAGAATAGAGGAGAGACAGATTTAAAAAATATTAATTTAACAAAAAAAATTATAAAAGACATGTTTTTAGCAGAAGGTGTGGATTCATATTTTGGAAAATCTTTTTTTGATTCTTTGGATGAAGGAGAGGAAAAAAATACTAGTTTAACAATTGAAATGAATACTAATGAAACAGGATTGTATGAGATTTTTATTAATGCAAGTGTTAAAAATCCAGAATATGAAGATTGGACTAAAATTCAATTAAAAGTTACTGAAAGAAATATTTCAGAAATACAAAAACAATTAATATTTACAGATGAATATATCATTGGAAATCCTGAATGTGCTGAACTTAGAGATATTGTTAAGGAAGCTGAAAAATTATATGAAAAAGGAGATTATTCTAAAGCAATGGAAAAAGCAAGTCAGGCAATCAATGCTTGTAATGAAGCATTAGAAAAAACAGGAGAAAAAACATATTTTTCTCAACCACAAGAAGAGATTTTTAATTTTTTAATTATTTTTTCTTTAATTGTTGTATTTTTAGGAGTTTCTTATTATATATACAAGAGAATAAGAATAAAGTAAAAATTTAAAAACAAACTATGATTAGATTTTAAAAAGAGGAAGATGGAAAAACCAGATATAAAACAAATTAATGAATGTGAGAAGATTATAAAAGATATAAAGAAAGAGGTCAATAAGGTCATTGTAGGACAAGAAAAAGTTCTTGATGGAATTATTAGAGGTATTTTATGTGATGGTCATGTCTTGGTAGAAGGTGTTCCAGGAATTGCTAAGACTCTTATTGTTCGTGCACTAGGAAAAGCAGTAGGAGGAAAAACACAAAGAGTTCAGTTTACTGTGGATTTATTACCTACAGATATAATTGGTTTAATAACTTATACTTCTAAAAAAGGTTTTGAAATTAATAAAGGTCCGGTTTTTACTAATTTTTTAGTTGCAGATGAAATAAACAGAAGCCCTCCTAAAACTCAATCAGCATTGTTAGAAGCAATGCAAGAAAAGCAAGTTACAATTGGTAAAAAGACTTATTCTTTACCTGTTCCTTTTTTTGCAATGGCTACTCAGAATCCTCTAGAAAATTCAGGAGTTTATAATCTTCCAGAAGCAGAGATAGATAGATTTTTATTCAAGCTTTTAATGGATTATCCTACAGAAGAAAACGAGGTACAGATTATGGAAAGAAACATAAGTATTAAAAATTTTAATGATTTTGGTTTAAAAACAATAACTTCACCTAAAAAAATTAAAGAAATGCAAGAAATTGTGAAAAAAATTTATATTTCTCATGAATTAAAAGAGTATATTTCTAAGATTATTAAACTTACAAGAGGAGGTAATTTTGAATATGCAGAACATATAAAATGGGGAGCATCTCCTAGAGGAAGCATAGGAATATTTATTGCATCAAAAGCCAATGCTCTTATGAATGGAAGAAATTATGTTATAGCCCAGGATGTGAAAGATGTTGCTTTTAGTGTTTTACGACACAGGATTATATTAGGATATTCTGCAAGAACAAAAAAAATAACTCCAGATGATATAATTAAAAAAATTCTGGAATATCTTCCTGCACCATAATGAATAAAAAATTAAATGTTGATTACTCTTCTGCAATAACTGAACTAGAATCTATTTTAAACAAGTATGTTCCTAAAAGGCTTTATATGAAAATTTTTAGAGGCAAGGGCCTAGAATTTGACAGATATCGTAAATATGAACCTGATGATGATGCTAGACTTATTGATTGGAAAGCAAGTTTAAGAACAAATCAAATTTTAGCTAAGCAATATATAGAGGAAAGAAACTTAAATATTTTATTTGTTGTTGATGTTGGAGAAAACATGGTTTTTGGTTCAAGCAAAAAACTTAAATGTGAATATTCTGCAGAAATGACTGCTGCTATGATGCATTTGATTTCTTCTTATAATGATAATTTTGGTTTAATTCTTTTTAGTGATAAAATAAAAAAATATATTGGGCCTGATAAAGGAGAAAACCATTTTAATTTTTTAACAGACATGCTTTCAAATTCTGATTATTATGGAGGAAATACTAATTTTGAAATAGTCCTTGATTTCCTTCTTGACCAAGTAGAAGATATTGATGGAATTTTTTTTCTTTCTGATTTTTTGCATTTTTCTAAAAAATTAAAAGAGAAGTTTGATTTGGTTTCTGAAAAATTTGAAGTTACTTCTCTTATGATTCAAGACCCTTTAGATATCTCTCTTCCTGATAAAAACATGGAGATTATTATTGAGGATTATAGAAATCATGAACAGATAGTGATAAATCCAAAAAGAATAAAAAAAGAGTATGAAAAACTTTCTTCACAGAAATTTGAAGAAGTAAAGTTAGTTTTTGAAAATTCAAATGCAGATTTATTTCAAATAAAAACAGACCAGGATTTTGCACTGGAATTAGCTACTTTCTTGAATGAAAGAGCAGGAAAAGAGCAAGAAATGGTCTTAGGTAGTTAAGATGTATTTTACTTTAGAATCTCCATATTATTTGTATTATCTTATGTTTATTCCTTTAATTATTCTAGTTTATATTATTTCTCTAAGAAAAAAAGGAGGAAGATCACTAAACTTTGCAAATATAGAAGCTATTCAAAAAATCAAGGGAGTTAGTTTGGTATCTAAAAATATTGTAATGTTTATCTTGTTTTTAATTTTAATTTCTTCAGTTATTTTTGCTTTATCAGAATTAACATTGCATACTCAAATGAATGCTACTTCTTTTTCATATGTTCTTGCAATTGATGCTTCTAGTAGTATGTCTGCAGAGGACATATTTCCAAGCAGGTTAGGTGCTGCCAAAGAAGCTGCATTAAATTTTGTAGATTCTGCTCCTATTGGAACTAGAATTGGAGTAATATCTTTTTCAGGAACTTCCCAGATTAAGACAGGGTTATCAGAAGATACAAACAAGATAAAATTCAATATTAGAGATATTAATCAAAGAGGTGTGGGTGGAACTAATTTTATGGATGCTTTAACATCTTCTGTAAATCTTTTAAGAGATGAAACAGCTAAATCAGTAATTCTTATTAGTGATGGAAAAGACAATGTTAGAAATTTTAAGGAAATAGTAGATTATGCTAGAAATAATGATGTTGTTGTTCATACAATGGGAGTTGGAACAGAATATGGAAAAGTTACAGGAAATTTTACTGCAGGTATTGAAAGAGACCAGCTTAAAGCATTATCACATAATTCTGATGGAAACTATTATAATATTAGCAATTCTGATGATTTAACTAGCTCTTTTGAAGATATTTTAAATACAACAGAAACAAAAATTTCAATATCTCTAGAAAAATATTTGTTAATTTTTTCAGTTTTTTTAATTTTTATTATATGGTTTTTATATAATAATAATTTAAGAATTATTCCTTAATTTTTTATTAAAGAGGTATCTGGTAATTCCAAGTATAGAAATAATATTTAAATTTTATTTTTCTAAAGAGAGATTAATAGTAAAAACTTTTAAGAATTAAATCTAATAATTTGTAGGGATATTTTCTAATAATAAGAGATTTAAATGCACAATTATCAAAGAAAACTTCAGAAGATGTTAATTTAAATTTCTTCTTACTTATCAAATCTAGAAACAAGAAAATTATTAAGTAGAATTTCAAGTGTTACTAGTTACATTAAAGAGAACTTACAATTTCTTCAATTTTTGAGAGATACTTTAAAAATATTCTAGAAGAAATTAATTGTTGTTTATAGGGATTTTCAATATTTTGCAAATTATTGTTTTGTTTTAATGCCCATTTTCTTAAGAGTATTTTTATTTTTATTCTTGTATCTAGCTCTGAATTTTCGTATATTTCATTTAAAGTATTTTCTAAATTTTTATAGACTTCCTTAAATGTAATATCAAGTTTTTTTATTTTTTCATATTCTTTTGGATTTTTATCTATAAAGTCTTTAATTCCATTCTGGCTAATATCTTTTTTTGTTAATCTTAAGATATTCTTGTCAGAATATGTTTCTTCAAATTCTTTTTTTATTTTTTCTTTGTATTCTTTTATATTTTTTTTAATTTTTGATTTCAGTTCTATGTTTGGTTTATATGTTTCAAATTTTCCTTTTTCCTTTTTCCTTTTTCCCTTTTTTATTTTTTTGTCAGGTAGGTTATTGTTTTCAAACTTATTTATTTCATTATCTATTAATTCCTCATTTTTTATCTTATTGTTTTCTTCCTTTTTTTCTTTTGTTTTTTTTATTTTATTTTTTATAGGATTCATTATTCTAGTAAAAGGTTTTTTAGAAAGTGCTTCTTCTATTTCTTTTTTTGCTTTGTTTTCTTGTTCTTTTGTTACTCCTTCTATTTTTATTTCTTTACTTCCCATTTCTTCAAGAGTTATTTTATTTTTTCTTACTATTTCCTTGAATTTTTCTATTAATTCTTCTAAATCTTTTTCTTTTATTTTTTCTCCTGAATATTTGTTTTTTTGTAATTTTTGGCAAAATTCTTTTATTTCTTTATCAGGAATTTTATTAGAAATTTCTGTAAGTGTTAAAGAATCTTTAAGATTAAATTTATTTCTAAAAAAACTTTTGGATAAACTTAATAGTTGGTTTATTGCTTTTTCTGGTTTTTGTTTTTTTGTATTGTTAGCAGACATAATGTATATCTTGTTCTTGTCATTTTTTACTATGTCAATTTTCTTTTTTAATTTCTTTTCTATAGAGTAAATTATTATTGCGAAAATTATTGCAATTCCAATTAAAACTAATAAACTTTTCACTAAAAAATTCTCAAATAATAGTTGAGTTACCATTTTACCTCTTTATACTTTCTTAAACATATCTAAGAAAGTTTATAAATATATTTGATTATTAAATTTTGTTTTTATAATCAAGTTTTTTGTAATTTTTTTAAATATTTCTTAAAAATTAATGATTCAGCTTATCTGATTTTTTTGTTTTAAGATTATCTTTAAAAGGGTGTCGACAATAAATTTAAAAACCAAAGAGATTTATTATAAACATGGAAAACAAAAAGAGGAGAAGTATTGCAATTGCTTTAATAGTATTGATATTTGTTTTTATTTTTATAGCAACTTATCTTACCTTTTTTTTTAAATATCCTTGTCAAGACCTAGTTTGTTTTAGAGCACATCAAGAATCTTGCAATAAAGCACAATATACAAGAGATACAAGAGAAACCAATTGGAAATATGAAATACTTGGAAAGGAAAATGAAAATTGCAGAATCAAAGTGACAGCAATAAATATAAAATCTGGAGATGCAGATAAAAAATCTTTTGAAGGTAAATCAATGATTTGTTCTTCTCAAATAGGAGAACTAAATTATCCTGAGAATTCTCTTTCTCAATGTCACGGACGTTTAAAAGAAGAAATACAGAACTTAATAATAAAGGAACTTCATTCAAAAGTTGTAGAAAATATTGGAGAAATAAACAAAAGTTTTAATGAATATCTTTAATTAAATCTTATTATTTTTTTCTTATTCAAGTTTCTTATTTAATTCTTTTTTTAAAAATTGTTTTTCAAGTTTTTTCATTTCTTTTTCTAATTCTTTTTGTTTTTTGGTTTTTTTAGTTTCTTTTTTTGTTTTAATTTTATTTTCATAGTGTTCTGCATTTCTTGTTTTCTTTTCAGGTATTAGATCTTTATTTTTATTCTCAAGTTTTGGTTTTTTAAAAATTCCAGGATTATTTTTTTTAATTAAAAAAAGGCTCCCTAAAACCAAAAATACAATAAATACCCATATGGCAATCAAAAGGTTTGGAATCCATAAAACATACTCTTCTATTGCTTCTTTTGTTATAGGAGACACTTTTGTTTCATTGGATAATTTGCAACAACCTGTAGTATTGGATTTACTAAAAGAAATATCTGCTCTTTTTGTTCCAAAATCCTCATTCTTTCCTTTTCTTATGATTCCTAAAAATTCTTTTGTATTAGAATCAAAAAATTCAATACAATTTTCATCACATTCACTTTTTCTTGCACTAATATCAATACTAATAGAACATGCTTTTTGTTGTATTTTATCTAATTTGCAATTATTTTCATCCTCACAAATTCTTGTTTGAACTCCACTAATTCTTGTAACTCCATTTAAAACATCTTTTAAATAATATTTAGCACTACATTCTCCCCAATTTCCACAATTCCAATTTACATAACAAGAACATTCTTTTTTTTCAGGTTTATTTTTTGTAGTTCCACATTCATTAATATCAATACAATTTTTTGCATAAGAATAATTATCTCCTTTATTACAATCAGTCCAGCCACAGTTCCAGTTTGGAGTGCAATCCTCTTTTGCTCTTGGATTAATTTCAATATCCCACTCTTTCTTTTTATATAATTCTCCATTTAAATAAATCTCTGCACTTATTTGAGAATTATCCTCAAAAGATTCTGAAAAAGAACTTTCAAAACTTCCTGATTTTTGGATTGATTTTTGTTCTATATTATTTATTAACCATTTTAAATTAAAATTATGGCTTGAATTATCTACAATTCTTGTATTTGCTTTAAAATTATCTCCTTTTGCAAGGATTGCATCTTCTTCAGGACTAAAAAAGATTTCTATTCCAGGAATGCATTCTGAAACACTTCCATTTTTATCAGGAACATTATTATTAGTTCCACAATTATTTTTATCCTCACATAAAGTTATTTGTTCTCCTTTAATACAAGAACTTTCTTCACAAACCCATAATTCTTGGCAAACACATTCTCCATTAACACAAGTTTTTTCTTCAAAGCATTTTTTAGGAGATTTAAAATAAAAACCATTATCTCCTAATGTACATTCCCATTTAAATTTCTTATCTTTTGAACAACCCACTTCTTCTAAAGAACATTCATCACAATATTTAGTTTCTTCTTTTGTTTCTTCACAACCATTCAAATCCTCACAGGTTCTTGTTTGTTCTCCTTCAATACACTCACTCCAATCAGTACAATTCCAATTCGGTTTACAAGTTTCATTTTCTTGTTCTGAATCTTGTTCTTTTGTTTCAGAATCTTGTTCAATTCCTCCTCCTCCGCCTCCAGAAGAAGAACCTGAATCTCCATCATCACAATCAGCAGGACAACTACTAGAAGTTTCTCCATTATTACAAATTCCATCTCCACAATAATATCTCTCATAATTTATTCTAAGAGTAAAATACCTATCTGAATTATTATTTAAAACTGAATAAGATTCTTGAGAAGACATTGAAATACTTGTAATTAAATTATTTCTCGAAGAATCATTACCATAATCATATAAAGTTCCTTGGAATTGACCTCCAAATTCATCTGAATTCCAACTTAAATCAAGATTTCCAGAATATTCTGTAGCAGAATATTTTAAATTCAAATTCCTTGTACTTGAATCACCTTGAGTTGCATTCCATGTATCAACAATTAATTCTTTTGAATTCACAACTGAAACAAATTTTGAGAAATTTCCTCCAGGCAAACTCTGAAATAAAGTATCATAACCAGTATCATAATTCTCAGTAGCTCCAGAACTTGTTTGTATATTTAAGGTTGCATCGTGAAAATTTAATTGTGCTCGTATTTCTAAATCAAGTTCTGAACTAAAAACATAATAGATATTAAATAAAACAATCATTCCTAAAATAATAAATATCAAAACTCTTTTATTCATTTTTCCTTTTTATATTTTTAATTGAATTTTCCTTTAAATACTTGTTCATAAAGATTTCTATTTTTTTAGATAACATTATAGCATTTTCATCACAATATTTTTTAAAATTCTCATAAACATCAGAATCAATACTTAAAGTTACTTTTTTGTTCATTTTATCTAAACTCTACAAATCAAGAATGTTTTTAAATGTTTCTTTATATGTATATATACTTACATAGAAATATAATTCATAGACTAAATTTGTAAATTAAATTTAAAAACTTAAAAAATCTTGATATTTTATAAAAATGGAAAAAAACAAAATAACTAGAAAAGATATTGAAAAATATTATCAAACAACTTCCAAAGCTTTTGAAATTGTAAAAAAAAATATTTCAAAAGGAAAAAACAAACAATCTAGAGAAATCATTAATATGGTAGAAAATTATCTTAAGGATTCAATTTACTTTAAAAATAAAGGAGATTTAATTAATAGTTTTGGAGCAATTTATTATTCTCATGGATGGATTGATTGTGGAGTAAGACTTGGAATATTCAATGTTTCAGATAATAAATTATTCACAATTAAATAAATTTAAATAACTTGTTTTCTAAATTAAATTATGAAAAAAGAGAAAATTGTTTTAAGTCTTGGTGGAAGCCAGATTATTCCAGAAAATATTAATTATAAATATCTAAAAGAATTTAAAAAAGTTATTCTTAAAAATAAGAATAAATTTGATTTTATTATTGTTTGTGGAGGTGGTTCAATAGCAAGAAAATATATTTCTTCTTTAGAAAAAGAAAAAATTTCAACAAAATTACAGAGTTTTGCTGGAATATCAATAACAAGAGCAAATGCAAGATTTGTAAGTTATTTTTTTAATAAAAATACAAGATACGGAATCCCTCATACTTTTAAAACATTAAGAAAATATTTAAAAAAACAAGGAATTGTTTTTTGCGGTGCTTTAGAATATCATCCAAATCAAACTTCAGATTCAACTTCTGCAAGAATTGCAAAAAAATTCAATGCAAGATTTATTAATCTAACAAATGTGAAGGGATTGTATAATAAAAATCCAAAAACAAATAAAAATGCAAAACTTGTAAATCAAATTTCATGGAAGAATTTTCACAAAATTGCTACAAAAATAGAATTCAAGCCAGGACAACATTTTGTTTTAGATCAAAAAGCTTCAAAAATAATTTTGAAAAAAAAGATTCTAACATATATATTAAAATCTCCAAAACAATTAGATAATTTATTAAAAGATAAAAAATTTATAGGAACAACTATTTCAGGATAAAAATGAAAATAATACAAGAAACAACTTTTGATAAGGCAAAAAAATCTTTAAAGGAATCTAGAAAAAACAAAGAGATAGTTATATTTTCATCTCAAGATGATGATTTAAACAGGAAAATACTTGAAAAAATAAATAAAGAGGAATTTCCAGACATATTATTAATTTCATTAAAAAACAGAAGAGACTGGCAAAAACAGAGAAATTCAGGTCTAGATAATGTTATGGCAAAACTTGCCAAAAAACAAGAAACAATTATTGGAATTAATCTTGATGAAATCATATTAGAAAAAAATCCAAAACAAAAATCAAAGCTTATATCTAGATTAAAACAAAATATTGAAATCTGTAAAAGAAATAAAATTAAAATGAAGTTTATTTCTCAAAAAAAAGAAAACATAAGAAACTTACAAGACATAAAATCTCTTGCTTTAGTCTTAGGAATGTCAACTTCTATGACAAAAGAATTATAAATAAAAAATTCCAAATATTCCCATGTTTAAAAAAGAAAACCAGGTTCAAAAAACAATTGAAAGTCTTAGTCCAAATGAAAGAAAGGTTCTTCCTTATTTAGATGAAACTATTCAAAATATTTGCAAAAAATCAAATATTGATAAAACATCTGTATTAAGGGCTCTTGAATATTTAAAAAACAAAAAAATAATTAATTTAAATACTCAAAAAAAGAAAGTTATTGAGTTGGATTTTAATGGAGCAAGGTATAAAAAAAGCGGGCTTCCTGAAAGAAAACTCTTGAATTTATTAAATCAACAAAAAATTCTAAATATGCAGGATGCAAAAACACTTTCAAAACTTACAGACAATGAATTCAAAGCTTCTCTTGGAGTTTTAAAATCAAAAGCCATGATAGAATTAAAAAATGGAAAATTAATTCTTAATTCAACTCCTAAGGAAATTTCAAAAAAAACACTTGAAGAATTTCTTATTGAAAAATTACCTATTGAAATGGAAAAATTAGAAGATGAACAAAGATTTGCATTAAAAAATCTCCAAAAAAGAAAGAACATTATTCAAATAAATGAAAAAGGGATATATCAAATTGAGATAACAGATTTTGGCAAGAAAATAATAAACCAAACATCAAGAACAAAACAACAAGAATTAATTGAAATAATCACTCCTGAACTTTTAAAATCAGAAAAAAACTGGAAAGGAAAAAAATTTCGAAGATATGACATAACTTCTCCTGTTCCAGAAATATCTGGAGGAAAAAGGCATTTTGTAAATCAAGCAATTGATTATGCAAGACAAATATGGACTGATCTTGGATTTGAAGAAATAACAGGTTCTGAAGTCCAACAAAGTTTTTGGAATTTTGATGCATTATTTACTGCACAAGACCATCCAGTTAGAGAAATGCATGACACTTTTTTCTTGAATACAAAGCAAGAACTTCCTGATAAAAAAATTGTGAAGAATGTTAAAGATACTCATGAAAATGGAGTAGATAATAGCCAAGGATGGAAATATTCCTGGAAAGAAGAACCTGCAAAAAGTTTATTATTAAGAACACATACAACTTGTTTATCTGCAAAAAAACTTTATGAACTTTCACAACTTCCAGAAGAAAAAAGAACTGGAAAATTCTTTTCAATTGGAAAATGTTTTAGAAATGAAACAATTGATTGGAGTCATGGTTTTGAATTTTATCAAACAGAAGGAATAGTAATAGATGAAAATGTGAATTTTCAACATCTTTTAGGATATTTAAAACAATTTTATAAAAAAATGGGATTTAAAAAAATAAAATTTGCTCCAGCATATTTTCCTTACACAGAACCAAGTGTTGAAGTCTCTGTATGGCATCCTGAGAAAAAAACTTGGCTTGAACTTGGAGGTGCAGGTATTTTTCGTCCTGAAATAACAATTCCTCTTCTAGGGAAAAAAATTCCTGTTCTTGCATGGGGACAAGGATTTGATAGAATAATAATGGATTATTATAAAATTAAAGACCTTCGTGAATTATATAAAAACAATATAACTCAATTAAGAAAAATAAAACATTGGGTAAAATAAAAACATAAAAACAATAAAAAAAATAAATAAAAAATAAATATAAAAAACATAAGAAAATAAATAAAAAACAAATATAAAAAACATAAGAAAATAAATAAAAAACAAATATAAAAACAATAAAAAAAATAAATAAATAAAAAACAAATATAAAAAACATAAGAAAATAAATAAAAAACAAATAT
>CAYWQI010000009.1:0-3189 GCA_964460535.1 Candidatus Woesearchaeota archaeon | reverse complement strand
AATAAATAAAAAACAAATATAAAAACAATAAAAAAAATAAATAAATAAAAAACAATAAAAATGGCAAACAACAAAATTAAAAATTTTGAGCTTCCCATTTTAAACACATAAAAAATAAACACAAAAAACAAACACATAAAAAACAAGTATAAAATATAAAAACAATAAAAATGGCAAACAACAAAATTAAAAATTTTGAGCTTCCCATTTTAAACACATAAAAAATAAACACAAAAAACAAACACATAAAAAACAAATATAAAATATAAAAACAAAAAACAAATATAAAAAATAAACACAAAAAACAAACACATAAAAAACAAGTATAAAATATAAAAACAATAAAAATGGCAAACATAAAAATACCTAAAAAGCAATTTGAAAAAGAGATAGGAAAAATAGATTCAAAAATGCAAGAAAAAATATCTTTATTTGGAACACCTCTTGAATCTATAACAAACGAGGAAATTGAAATTGAAATTTTTCCAAATCGCCCAGACTTGCTTTCATATCAAGGATTTAAAAGAGAATTTTTAAATTTTTTAGGAAAATCAAAATCATTAAAAAAATATAAACTTGAAAAACCTCAAAAAGATTATGTAGTAAAAATTGATTCTTCTCTTAAAGAAATAAGGCCTTATACTGCATGTGCTATTGTTAAAGGATTAAAATTAAATGAAGAAAGAATAAAAGAGATAATAAATCTTCAAGAAAAACTTCATATAACAATTGGAAGAAACAGAAAAAAAGCTGCAATAGGTATTTATCCAATGGAAAAAATAAAATTTCCAATAACTTTTACAGCAAGACAACCAGATAAAATAAAATTTGTTCCTCTTGAATCTCCTGGAAAAAGAGAAATGAGTGGTCTTCAGATACTTCAAAGACATCAAACAGGAAGAAACTATGCACATTTACTTGCAGGCAAAGAAAAATTTCCTATTTTTATTGATGCAAATAACAGCATATTAAGCATGCCTCCAATAATAAACTCACATTTAACAGGAAAAATAACTGAAAAAACAAGAGATGTTTTTATAGAATGTTCTGGATTTGATTTTGCAACATTAAAAAAATGTTTGAATATAATTGTGACAACTCTTTCAGAAATAGGGGGGAAGATTTATCAAATAAAATTAAAAGGTTTATTAAAAGAAACAACTCCTAATCTTGATACAATAAAAACAAAAATCTCAATTGAAAGAACAAATAAACTTCTAGGATTAAAACTTAATGAAAAAGACATAATTAAATTATTAAAAAAAACAGGACATGAATATAATCCAAAAACAAGAGAAGTAAAAAGTCCTGCTTGGAGAAATGATATTCTTCATGAAGTAGATTTAATTGAGGATATTGCAATTGCTTATGGATATGAAAATCTGATTCCTCAAATTCCTGAAGTAGCGACTATTGGAAAATCAGATAAAAAAGAGAATTTAAAAAAGAAAATTTCTGAAATACTAGTAGGATTAAAATTTTTAGAAGTTTCTAATCATCACCTTACAACAGAAAAACAACAAATACAAAAAGCTAATCTAGAAGAACAAGAACAAAACAAAATCGTGCATATAGAAAGTTCAAAAACAGAATATTCTTATTTAAGAAAAGATTTGTCTCATTATTTATTGAAGAATATTTCAGAAAATTCTGATGCTGAATATCCTCAAAAAATATTTGAAACAGGCAAGGTATTTGAATTAGACAGAACTTCAAATAAAATAATAGAAAAAGAAAAACTTGCAATAGCTATTACTCCAGGAAATTATACTCAAATAAAACAAATAATCAATTATCTTTTCCAAATGCTTGATAAAGAAGTAATCTTACAAGAACCAAGAAATAATGAAAAAATACCTAAATATCTTATTCAAGAAAGAACTGCAGAGATTTTAATCAATAATCAATTAGCAGGTTATTTAGGAGAAATTTCTCCTTCTTTTTTGAAAAATTGGAAAATTAAATCACCTGTTTCATTACTAGAAATTTCACTTAAGAATTTTGAATAAATTAATTAAAAATTTTTATTTAGAAGACTTCTTTTTTCTAGAACTCTTTTTTCTAGAACTTAGAGTTTTAATATTTGATTTTGGAAGTTGTTTTTTCTTTATTAATCCAAAAAATTTTGCATTTTTCTTTTTTTCTTTTTTCTCTTTTTTAGCAAGTTCTTTTATTTTTTTATTTGCTTTTTCTTTATCTTTTTTTTCTTTTTTTACTTTTTTCTTGAGATCTTGTTTAGATTTTTTCAAATCCTTTTTTTTGTTCTTTGATTTTGTTTTCATTAATTGTTCTTTTAATAATGGAATCTGTCTTTCAACATCTCTAGTCATTTCAGAGAATCTTTGAATTTTTATTCTATACTCATTTTCAGAGATATCTCTTTTTTGGAAATATCTATATTGTGCTTGTTTTAGCATATTTTTAATAGTTTTCTTTTTTATTTCTAGTGCTTTTAGTTTAGCTCTTATTTTTAATTTTGATAAAGCACTTCCAAAAACAAAACTTCCTAAAACAAAAACAACAAATCCTATTAAAATTTTAAGCCAATTATTTAAAAGAAAATCCTTGAGATTTTTTGAGGTATTTTCATAAAAAGCATTAAAAGTTGTTTGTCTTGCTTGAACTTCTGAAAGATGAGTATAACCCTTGTCAATTAACTTAATTGTTTCTTCAAATCTTTCTTCTTTAAATGAATTAACTATTTCATTATATGTTTTATCCATATCAGACAAATTAGTATCTTGAGAAGATTCATTATAAATATTCAAGAAAATATTTAAATCATCTTGTGCTTGTAAAGCAAGGTCTTTGAGAAAAATAACATTTTCAGCTTTTTCAAGTGCTAAATCATAATCATATTTTCTATTATTTTTTTCAAAATTAAAATTTAATTCATACAAATGTTTGGATTCTTGGAGAGATTCATTAACTCGATTAACTGGAATGCTCTTATTTATCATTGTTTTCATAGCAGATTCAGCTTCTAAAATAGTCTCTTTAGTTTGAATAGATTCATTACTATAAGCTAGAGTTAAATTACTAGTTAATAAAATTCCAAATACAAATATCAATATTAAATAAAAATTTTTCCACCTCATTTTAATACACAAATAAAAAAGGTTATATAAATCTTTTGTGAGTTCAGTATCTGATAATTCTAAGTATAAAAATAAAACTTAATAAATTTCT